>NZ_LSKQ01000252.1 GCF_001557115.1 Erythrobacter sp. CCH5-A1 | reverse complement strand
CCCTTCCGGTGTTCCCCGACCCGCCCGGCGACGAGGACGACTACACCGACCCGCCGCTCGGCGACGACACGCCCTATGCCGATGATGATGACGGCGAGGACGAAGGCGGCTCGCAGTTCGATTACCGCGCGCCCTTCACCCGGCGGCGCAACCCGCTGCGGATGTGGACGCTGGCCGCGGTGATTTTCGCGGCTCTCGCGGGGGGCACGGCGGTCGCGGTCAACTACTACGGCCTGCCCGAATGGCTCCCGCTCCAGCGCCCGACCTTCGGGATCGGCCGGCCGGGGCTGAAGCTCGATTTCCCCAAAACCGAGCAGAAGAAGGAAACGCTCGAGAACGGGCAGGAAATCTTCCAGGTGCGCGGTACGATCAGCAACACCGCGAGCGAGAGTCTCGATGTGCCCAAGCTGCTGGTGGTCTTCTCCGACCGGCGCGACCGGCCGATCGGCGATTGGGAAGTGGTGCCCTCCAAGCGCCGCCTCGCGCCCGGCGAGACCGTCACCGTGACCGAGGCGATCGCCGACATTCCCGCCGGTGCCGCAGGCGCCGCGATCGGCTGGGCGCACCACTGACCCGCTCCTGTCGGCGGGGTTTTGCGGGTACGCGTCAAAGTGCTTGCACGCGGCCAGACCCCTTGCTAGGGGCGCCCTCCTACCGCGGGGCCAGCGCTTTGGCTGCCCCGGCAAACCCCGAGTGCGGTCGTGGCGGAACTGGTAGACGCGCAACGTTGAGGTCGTTGTGGGCGAAAGCCCGTGGAAGTTCGAGTCTTCTCGACCGCACCACTTTTCTCTCCCTTCAGGCATAGCGGGCAAGGACAGCCGGCGGGCGGGCGCTGCGGCGCTTGCCTGCGCGGGCCGGTCCGGCGTAGGATCGGGGCGATGACGCGCGCCACTTGTCTTGCCGCCGCCCTGCTCGCCGCTGCCATGCCGGTGACGGCGCAGGCACCCGCCGCCCGCCCGGTGATGGTCGGCGGAGAGCCCGAACTCGACGCCTGCCCGAGCATCGGCGTGATCATCCCCTTGCGCAAAGGGGGTGACGGCTTTGTCGCCGTGCGCGCCGCGCCCTCGGTCAAGGCGCGCATGCTCGACAAGCTGAAACCCGGCCGCGAGCTCATCCTGTGTGACGACAGCGCCGACGGGAAGTGGATGGGCGTGGTCTATGCCGACCCCACGGCAGGCGTAGACTGCGGCCTTGCCACCTCGATGGCGCGCCGCGCACCCTATGCCGGCCCGTGCCGGTCAGGCTGGGTGGCGCGCCGCTTCGTGACGGTGATCGCGGGTTAGCCCTCGCTGATCTGCGGGAGGCGCACGAACAGGGCGGTTGCAGTCAGTACGACCGCACCAGCGGCGAGCAGGCTCGGGCCGAGACCGGCGGTCAGCACCAGCGCAGCGCCCGCCCCGGCACCGGCGAGGAACATCGCCAGCGCGGCGAGGCGCACCCGCAGGCTCGCGCCCGCACCAAGGGGGGAGAGAAGGTCGGGGAGCCCGAGCCGTCGCACCACAGCGATGCGGAACCCCGCCGCTCCCGCCGCCAGCGCGATCAGCCCGAACACCCCGCGCCCCGGCAATGCGCCCGCCTTCGCGAGTGCGAGCGCCAGCAGTCCGGCGAGGATCAGCAGCGCGCTCTCGATCACCGCGGCGTTCACCAGCCCGTGGCCGGGCCGCCCGGCGCGCGTGCCGATCCGCCCCGCCAGCGCCGCTCCCGCCGCAAAGGCGGCGAGCGCGGCGAGGCAGGGCAGCAGCGCAAACCCCGGCGCGTCCGTCGCCGCGAGCGCGGCAAGCACGAGATTGCCGGTCACGTTGGCAGCAAAGGCCCGCTCCATGCCGAGGAAGCTCGCCGCGTCGACCATCCCCGTCGTCGCCGAAAGCACCAGCAGCAGCCGCACGAGCGCGGCGGGGGTGCGCAGCGACAGGGGGGCAGGCGCCGGAGTCATCGGGGCATCATCGGCATAAACGGGCCGAAGCGGCAGTCGTCAGCCCCGGATGAAGGCGAGGATATCGGGGTTGATCACCTCGGGATGGGTCGAGGCCATGCCGTGGGGGAGCCCCGGATAGACCTTCAGCGTGCCGTTCTTGAGCAGCTTGATCGCCAGTTCGGCCGAATGGGCGATCGGCACGATCTGGTCGTCATCGCCGTGCTGGATCAGCACCGGCACGGTGATTGCCTTGAGATCCTCGGTGAAATCGGTTTCCGAGAAGGCCTTGATGCAATCGTAATGCGCCTTGGTGCCGCCCATCATGCCCTGCCGGAACCAGTTGTCGATCAGCCCCTGGCTGACCTTCGCGCCCGGGCGGTTGAAGCCGTAGAAGGGGCCTTCGGGAATATCGCGGAAGAACTGCGCGCGGTTCGCCACGTGCGCGGTGCGGAAACCGTCGAACACCGCCATCGGCAGCCCGCCCGGGTAGGCGGGGGTGTCGAGCATGATCGGCGGCACCGCGCCGATGATCACCGCCTTGCTGACGCGGCCGGGCTTGGCGCGCGCGACATAGCGCGTGACCTCGCCCCCGCCGGTCGAGTGGCCGACATGCACCGCGCCCTTCAGATCGAGATGATCGGTCAGCGCGGCGACATCGGCGGCGTAGGTGTCCATCTCGTTGCCGGTGTCGGTCTGGGTCGAGCGGCCGTGCCCGCGCCGGTCGTGGGCGATGACGCGGAAGCCTTCCAGCAGGAAGAACATCATCTGGTTGTCCCAGTCGTCGGCGGTCAAGGGCCAGCCGTGGTGGAAGACGATCGGCTGCGCGTCCTTCGGGCCCCAGTCCTTGTAGAAGATCTCGGTGCCGTCCTTGGTGGTGATCGTACCCATCCTGCGTTCTCCTGAATCGGGTGTGTGGGGTGCGGCGGCGAGGGACACCGGCATGGCGGCAAGCGTGCCCGCGGCGGCACTGGCGGCGATGAATTGGCGGCGGTCCATTGCGGTTCCCCTTGGCTCGCCGCGCAAGATGGGGCGGGGACGCGTCGGGGGATACACCCGAACGGGGGGCAGGGTTCATCCGCTTTCGGGTGTCCCGAAACCGGCACAATCATGGTATCACGGCGTAATCTCCACCGGGTCGCGCCAACAGGGGAGCGCCGCACCGCATGTCCGCCACCGCGCCTGATGCCCCGCATATCCGGGTGCTGATCGTCGACGACCATCCGATCCTACGCGAAGGCGTGGCGGCGATCATCGAACTGCAGACCGACATGGCGGTCGCGGGCGAGGCGACCTCAGGCCGCGAGGCGATCGCGCAATATGCCGCCCTGCGCCCCGATGTGGTGCTGATGGACCTGCAGATGCCCGACCTCAATGGGGTCGAGGCGATCGCGGCGATCCGTGCCGACCATCCCGATGCGCGGGTGATCGTGCTCACCACCTATGCGGGCGATGCCAAGGCGCTCGCGGCGATGCGCGCGGGAGCGGCGGGGTTCCTCTTGAAGAGCAGCCTCAGGCGCGAGCTGCTCGGCGCGATCCGCGCGGTGCACAAGGGCCAGCGCCACCTCCACGCCGAGGTCGCGCAGGACATCGCGCTCCACGCGATCCACGAGCCGCTCTCCCTGCGCGAGATCGAAGTGCTCCAGCTGATCGCCGGCGGGCACCCCAACAAGCAGATCGCCTGGCGGCTGGGGGTGGGGGAGGAGACGGTGAAATCGAACATCAAGTCGATCTTCGCCAAGCTCCAGGTCTCCGACCGCACCCATGCGGTGACGACCGCGGCCAAGCGGGGCATCATTGAGCTTTAGGACGCGGATCTTGTGCGCCGCGCTGCTGCTGGCGCTGCTCGCGCCGATGACCGGCGCCGCACCCGTGCGTCTGGAGACTGCGGCGCTGATGCCGCTCGAAGGCTACAAGCTCCACCACTGGTCGCTCGAGGAAGGCTCGCCCGGACGGATCAACGCGATCACACAGACGCGCGACGGCTTCCTGTGGGTCGGCGGGGTCGACGGCTTGTTCCGCTTCGACGGCCTCACCTTCGAGCGTATCGGCCCGGCCCCCACCGATCCGGGCCGCATCGTCGTCGCCCGGCTGCTGGCGGCGCGCGACGGGACGCTGTGGATCGGCCTCGCGCGCCGCAAGGGGATGATGGTGTGGCGCGGCGGCAAGCTCAGCCCTGCCGGCATGCCCAACCCCTCGCGCGAGGTGAACGACATTGCAGAGGGGCCCGACGGGGCGATCTGGGTGACGCGCGGCGGGCGCGGGACCAAGTCGCTCGCCCGCTTTTACAAGGGCCGCTGGACCGAGTTCAGCGCCGCCTCGGGCCTCCCCGAAAAGCCGGTCTGGAACCCGCTCTTCGCCCGCGACGGCACGCTGTGGCTGACCGGCGAGGACATGGTCTTTCGCAAGGAGCCGGGGCGCGACCGCTTCGTGCCGACCGGCATCGCCACGCTCCCGCGCGCAACCCTTGCCGAGGCAAGCGACGGGACGATCTGGCTGACCGAGAAGGAGCAGACCCGCGCCATTGCCCGCAACGGCGCGCTGATCGAAGGCGGCCCCGCCTTCCCCACTCCCTTCGGCATCCGCAGCCTGTTCGACCGCCACGGCGACCTGTGGATCGCGACCTGGAGCGACGGGGTGTTCCGCTTTGCGGGCCCCGCCTCGCCCAAGCGCAGCGAAGCGCACCTGACCCGCGCCAATGGCCTCCTCGCCGATCCGGTGCGCGCGGTGTTCGAGGACCGCGAGGGCAACGTGTGGATCGGCGGCGAGATGGGCCTCAACATGGTGCGCCGCGTGCCCGTCAGTCCGGCGCGGGGCGTGCCTGCGGACCCGGCGACCAACCACATGCTCGCCGCCGACAGGTCGGGCACAGTCTACATCGCCAACGACCGGACGCTCTTCACTGTCGCAAGCGGCGCCGATCCGCGTGCCGCCTGGGCCTCGCCGCTGCTGATCGAGGCGATCTGCCCGGCGCGCGGCGGCGCGGGCATCTGGATCGTGCTGCGCGGGCGCGCGCTGCGCTGGGAGGTCGGGGGGATCGCGGGGTCCATTCCGCTGCCCGATAGCTTCGCGGCCAATTCCTGCGGCGAGGATGCCGCAGGCCGGCTGTGGCTTCCGGCGCTCCAGAAGGGGCTGTTCGTGCTCGAAGGCGGCAGGGCGCGCAGCTGGCCCGGGGTCGATGGCAAGGCGCATATCCCGGGCAACGTCGCCATCATGGCCGATGGCCGCGCGGCGGTGCATTTCCGTGGGGGAGCCCCGGCGCCCGACGCCGCCTTCACCGCGCTGACCGACAGCGCTGTCCCGAGCGACGGGGTCGAGGGCCTGCTGCCCGGCGCCGCCACGCTCTACACCAGCGGCGCGGCGGGGCTGGCCGCGCCCTTGCTGCCGGGAAGCCCCGCGCTGCCCTCGAGCCGCTACCCCTGGGCGAGCTCGATCAACGGCCTCGTCCAGACCCCGGCGGGCGAGACCTGGACGATCGGCGATCTCGGCGTGGTGCGCCTGAAGACCGACGATCTCGCCCGCGCGCTGGCGAACCCTGGCGCCCCCGTCCCCTACCGCCTGTTCGATTTCCGCGACGGGATGACGAGCTTCGCGCAGAAATCCGCCGGCACGCAGATCGTCGCCGGGGGTGACGGGCGGATCTGGTTCGCGACGCGCGACACGGTGCAGATGATCGATCCCGCGCGCCTTGCCCCCGATACCCGCCCGCCCGATCGGATGATCCGCGCGCTCGCCTTCGGGCAGGAGAGCCTGCCCGCCGCGCCCGGCATGCGCCTGCCCGCGCAGACCACTGCGCTCGCCATCGAATACACCGCCACCAACCTCGCCGTGCCGGGCCGCGTGCACTTCCGCTACCGGCTGGTCGGGGACGGCAGCACCGGCGAATGGATCGAGGCCGGCGCGCGGCGCAGCGCCAGTTTCTCCGGGCTGGGGCCGGGCGATTACCGCTTCGAACTCATCGCCGCCAATGCCGACGGGGTGTGGAGCCCGCAGCCTGCGGTGCTCGATTTCACCATCGCCCGCGCGTTCTGACAGACCTGGTGGTTCCGCGCCATGGCGGTGCTCGGCGTGCTGGGCGGGCTCTACCTCGCCTACACGATGCGGATCCGGCAGCTCTCCAGCCGGATGCGGATGCTGGTGCGCACCGGCGAGCGCGAGCGGATCGCGCGCGAATTGCACGACACGATGATCCAGGGCGTGCAGGGCCTGATCCTGCGCTTCCAGGCGGTCGCCGACCGGCTGGGGGACGACCCCGAGGTGCAGGCCATCGTCCAGCCCGCGCTCGAACGCGCCGAGGAGGTGCTGGTCGAGGGGCGCGAACGGGTGACCGAGCTGCGCACCCGGCGGGTCGGCGATTTTCCAGAGGAGCTGGCACGGCTCGCCGGCAACCCGATCTTCCCGCAGGACCGCATCGCGCCGCTGGTGATCGCGGGCACCCCGCGCCCGGTCGCGCCCGGCATCGTCGATGATCTGCTCGCGGTGCTGGGCGAGGCGCTCGGCAATGCCGCCGCGCACTCCCGCGCGAGCCGCATCGAGATCGGCGTGCGGTTCGGACGCTGGAGCTTCGTGGCGCATGTCCGCGACAACGGGATCGGCATGGGCGAGGATGTCATCGCCCAAGGCGCCGCTCCGGGCCATTTCGGCCTCGTGGGCATGAAGGAGCGGATCGAGGCGCTGGGCGGGCGCTTCGTGATCGAAAGCGCGAGCGGCTTCGGCACGGTGGTGGAACTGCTGATCCCGGCACGCCTCGCCTATGCCCGCCCCGCTCGGCGGCCGCTGCGCGTTAACTAATTGCCAAGACACAAACCTGCGAATCTCGTTATATATCAATGTTTACGTAGAACAGAGAGCATTACAAAAAGTCCCGTCATGCTTAACCCGGTCTTAGCGATTGGCCCCATAGGCGATGATACAAGATCAAGTATCCACGGGGCACGAATCCACCATGACGACCACGATCAACGCCCGGACGGGCCTGTCCGGCTGGACCGGCGCAGGCCGCGCCAGCCAGCTCGCTCTGCCGGTCTACACGCTCACGATCTTCCTTTCGGCCTTCCTGCTGTTCGGCGTGCAACCGATGTTCACGAAGATGGTGATGCCGGTTCTGGGCGGGACGCCGGCGGTGTGGTCGGTGGCGATGGTGTTCTTCCAGTCGGTGCTGCTGGCGGGCTATGCCTATGCCCACGGCCTGACCCGCTGGCTGGATGCGCGCGCGGCGGCGGTGGTCCATCTGGCGCTGATGGTGGTGGTGCTGATCGCCGGACTGCCGATCGCCTTTGGGCAAGGCTGGGGCACGCCGCCCGAGCACGGACAGGCGCTGTGGCTGATCGGGGTGTTCACGGTCTCGGTGGGCCTCCCCTTCTTCGCGGTCTCGGCCAATGGCCCGCTGCTGCAGGCGTGGTTTGCCCGCACCGGGCACCCCCATGCCAACGATCCCTATTTCCTCTACGGCGCCTCCAACATCGGCTCGCTGCTGGCGCTGCTGTCCTATCCGCTGGTGATCGAGCAGACCCTGCCGCTCGCCGGGCAGTCCGCGCTGTGGAGCGCGGGCTTCGGCGCGCTGCTCGTGAGCATCGCGGCAGCTGCGCTGTTCTTGCGCGCTGACGCCTCGCGCGTCACGGCACGCAACCTCGCGGCAAGCGCGGACAGCGCCGCGCCGGTCACCCTCAGGGACCGCCTGGGCTGGATCGGCCTGTCGCTGGTGCCCTCGGCGCTGCTGGTCGCCACCACTACGCATGTCACCAACGAAGTGGCCGCGGTGCCGCTGATGTGGGTCGCGCCGCTGGCGCTCTACCTCGTGACCTTCTCGGTCGCCTTCCGCGAAGGGGGCGAGCGGCTTCACGCGGTCCTGCGGCGCGCCCAGCCGGCGCTGCTCGCCGCGATCATCGCGAGCCTGCCCTTCATCCGCAGCGTGCCGTTCTACGCGCTCCTCGCGCTCAACCTCGCCTTCTTCACGGTGAGCGTGATCCTGTGCCACCGCGAGCTCTACGCCCGCCGGCCGGGGGTGGCGCATCTCACCCAGTTCTACTTCTTCATGTCGCTGGGCGGCGTGATCGGCGGTGCGCTCGCCTCGCTCGCCGCGCCGCTGGTGTTCGAGGGGCTGCTGGAATTCCCGCTGCTGGTGGTGGCGGTGCTGCTGTGCCGCGCCGACGTGCGGGGCTGGCTCGCCAAGGCGAACCCGCTGTGGGCCTTCGCCGGGCTTGCTGCTGCGATGGTGCCCTTCCTCCTCGCCGACCGCGGGCTGCTCAATCAGGACAGCTTCCCGGGGCAGGCGGTCATCACGGTCTTCATCGTCGCCGTGGTGCTGACCGTCTTCTCCCATGCGCGCCCCGCCCGTCTGCTGACCGCCGCGGTCACCGCGATGGCGGTGGCGGTGATGGTCGCAACCCCGGCGCAGATGGTCGAGCGCACGCGTTCCTTCTTCGCGGTGCATTCGATCTTCGAGACCCCGAACGGCCAGGGCCGCTTCCTCCAGCACGGCAATGTCCTCCACGGGGCCGAGCGCGTCGCCGATGCGGCAGGCAGCCCGCTGACCGCGCGGCCGGAACCGGCGAGCTATTTCCACTTCGGCGGCGCCTATCATCAGGCGATCGAGCAGGCGCGCACGGTTCAGGGCGGCAAGCTCGGCAAGGTCGCGGTGGTCGGGCTCGGCATGGGTTCGCTCGCCTGCCATGCACAAGCTGACGAGACCTGGGACTTCTTCGAGATCGACCCGGAAGTGGTGCGCATCGCGCGCGACAGCCGAGTGTTCCGCTCGTTCAGCGAATGCACGCCGGGCGCGCGCACGATCGTGGGTGACGGGCGGCTGACGCTGGCGGACGAGCCGGGCGGCTATGATCTCATCATGCTCGACGCCTTCTCTTCCTCCTCGCCCCCGGTGCATCTCATCACCAAGGAAGCCGTGGCGATGTATGCATCAAAGCTGGCGCCGGGCGGGATGCTGATCTTCAACATCTCGAACCGCAACATGGTGCTCAGCCACGTCGTGGCGGCCTCGGCGCGCGATGCGGGACTCACGACCTGGCACCGCAAGGACGATCCGGAGACCACGGGCGACTTCATGGCAACGCTGAAGGCCCCGGTCGAAGTCGCGGTGGTGGCGCGCCGGCCGGCGGACGTGGGCAGCATCGCGCAGGATCCCGAGTGGACGAGGACCCGCGTGCCGGCCGATTTCCGGACCTGGACCGACGACTTCTCGAACATCCTCGATCCGCTGCGCCGCAAGCTCGGCTGGTGAGGCGCGGGCCGGCCCTGCGGTCGGCCCGCCAAACCGCCAGAGCACTTTACCCCTTGCGATGAACCGAGGCTTCGGCCCTACCCTTTCTTAACGGCTCCCGCGCCAAAGGGGCCAGCGTGACGGACTCCTTGCGCCTCGATGCCATCCGTAGCCTCGGGCTCGACGCGGTTCCCGACCGCGAACTGTTTTCGCGCATCACCCTGCTGGCGAGCACCATGCTGGGCTGCCCGATCGCGCTGCTCTCGGTGGTCGAGGCCGAGCGCCAGTGGTTCCTTGGCCGCACCGGGACCGACCTTGCCGAAACCCCGATCGGCGATTCGTTCTGCGCGGTCTGCATCCAAAGCGAGCAGCCAATGCTGATCGCCGACGCACGCGCCGATCCACGCCTTGCCGAAAACCCGCTGGTCACGGGCGCGCCCTTCATCCGCTCCTATCTCGGCGTGCCGATCCGTTCGGACGAGGGCCTCTTGCTGGGCGCCCTGTGCTGCATCGCACCCGAACCCGATGCCTTCCGCCCCGAACAGATCGCCCCACTGGCGATGCTTGCCGAACTCGCCGAGAAGGCGATCGCGCTCCACGCCCGCACCCGCGCGCTCAGCACGGCCAATGCCGCGCTCAAGCAATCGAGCCAGATCTTCCGTCAGGCGGAACGCGCGGTCAATGTCGGCAGCTGGTGGGTCGACATGGCCACCCGCAGGCTGCACTGGTCCGACCAGGTCTATGCCATCACCGGACTCGAACCGGGCCACTCGATCAATGTCCGCGATGTCGTGCAGCTCTATCAGCCGCAGGACCGGGCGATGGTCAGCAAGGCGATCGACGACACGATCCTCGACGGCAAGCCCTTCATGTTCGAGACCACGATCCTGCGCCGCGACGGCGAATCGCGACGGATCCGGGTCGTAGGCGAGCGCGTCGATGTCGACGGCGAGCCCGAATGCGTCGCGGGCATCGTCCTCGATTGCACCGAAGAACACCTGCGCAATGTCGCCCTGAAGCGCGCGGCCGAGCGCGACCGGCTGACCGGGCTCTACAACCGCGCGAGCTTCGACAAGCGGCTGGCCCGCGCAATGCAGCGCGCGGGCGAGGAGCCGGTGATCATCGCGCTGCTCGATCTCGACGGGTTCAAGGACGTCAACGACACGCTGGGCCACCTCGTGGGCGACCGCGTGCTGGAGACAATCGCAGGGCAATTGCAGCTGCGCACCGCCAGCGGCGTGTTCCTCGCGCGCTGGGGCGGCGACGAGTTCGCGCTGCTGTTCCCGCCCCGCATGACCCTGCCCGAAGTGACCGCCTTCCTCGACGACCTGATCGCCGAACTGGGCGAGATGCCGCCGCTGGGCAGCACGATGCTGCGGATCGGGGCGACCTGCGGAGTCGCGCGCATGGACACCGCGGGCAGCAGCGAGGAGATCATGCGCCGCGCCGATCTGGCGCTCTACCGCGGCAAGGAGGCCGGGCGCGGGGCGGTGGTGTGCTGGGACGAGCAGATCGAGGCGCGCCAGAGCGAGCGCCAGCACGCCATCGCGCGGCTGCGCAGCGCGCTCAACACCGGGCGCGCGATCGCCGCCTACCAGCCGATCGTCGAGCTCGCCACGGGCCGCGTCGTCTCGGTCGAGGCCCTGCTGCGGCTCAAGGACGAGGACGGCACCATCATCGCCGCGAGCGACGTGTTCTCCGCCCTGCTCGACCCCGAACTCTCGCGCCGGGTGAGCCGGGTGATGCTCGACCAGGTGGTGGCCGATGGCCCCGCGATCCTCGCGCTGTTCGGGCCCGAGACCCGCATCGGCATCAACCTGTCGGACGCGGACCTGAGGCGTGGCGATTTCGTGCGGCACCTCATCGACGTGATCGACGACAGTCCGCTGACCCCGAAGAACATCTCGATCGAAGTGACCGAAACGATGCTGCTCGATGCCGGCGGGCACCTGCGCCAGTCGCTCGCCATGCTCGACGATTGCGGCTTCACGATCTGCCTTGACGATTTCGGGACGGGGTTCTCCTCGCTCACCCACCTGCGCGCCTTCCCGATCCACAAGGTCAAGATCGACCGCGATTTCATCGCCGCGATCGGGCAGGATCACCAGTCACGGCTGATCATCCAGGCGATCGTGCAGATGGGCCATTCGCTGGGCCTGCGCGTGGTGATCGAGGGCGTCGAGACCGAGGAGCAAGAGAGCTTCCTGCGCGCCATCGGCGGGCGGCATGTGCAGGGCTACCGCTATGGCCGCCCGATGCTGCTCGGCGATCTCGAGGCGCGCTTTGCGGCGCCCGATGCTGCCGAACGCCGCCGCGCTTAGCGGTTCAGCAGCGCGTCCCGGGCAGGATCGCCTGCCTTGAAGATCAAGGTCTGGGGATGGGTGCCCCCGCCGATGTTGATCCGGTTTTCCTGCTGCGCCCACAGGTCGGTCAGGATCTGCGAATTGACCCGCAGCCGGATCGCCTCGCTGCCCGGCGGGGCGGGCAGCTCCTGATAGACCCACAGGCTTCCGCCGATGACCTCGCTGCCGACATAGGCAGGCGCGGCCGGCTTGCCGTCGACCTCGAACTGGAAAGCCCTGGTGACGTAAGCGGCAAAGGCCTCGCGGCTCGTCTCGCTTTCGATGATGTCGGGGTTCACGGCCTTCTGCACCGTCAGCGCGTGCTCGGCATCATGCAGCGGCACCTGATGCGCGATTTCGATCATGCGGGTGCGTTCGTTGAGCACGACCGTGGTGATCGTGATCTTCTGCTGGTGCGCGAGCGCGGTGATCGCCCCCCAGGGGGCGAGCACCAGCGCGAGCACGATCAGCAGGCGGCGCAGCAGCGTCACTTCTTCTTCTTGTCGGGCTCGGCCCCCGCGGCCTCGCCCATCAGATCGCGGGCCGTGCGCGCCTTGGATTGTTCCTCCTTGAAGGTCTCGATCCGGCTCGGGATGATGCGGCGCGGGTAGTGGTTGTTCTCGATGTCGGCATCGCCCGTCTCCCAGTCGGGATCGACCACCACCTGCACCAGCTCCTTGCCCTTGGGATAGACCAGCAGCTTGGCCACCTCGCGCGAATTGCGACGCCAGATTTCAGCCGGGATGCTGAGCTTTTCCTTCGAGCCGTCCTTGAAGGTCAGGCCAAGGATCACCGGCATCACCAGCCCGCCCTTGTTCGAGAAGTTGAGGACGTAGTAATTCGCGTCCTCCTTCACCGCCCGGTCAAAGGCCGCGCGCTCCCACGGCACCAGACCGTCGAGGAATTCCTTGTAGCCCTTGGTATCCTTGGGGGTGACGGTGAATTCGTCGTTCTTGTCGTAGAAATCGGTCACGCCCGGATTCTCGAGCACCCAGACCGGCAGGTTCTGCTGCCGGTTGAGACCGACGCCGACCGGATCGGGCTCGTCGGCGCGCTCCTGACGGCGGCGGGCGAGGTCGATGTCGGGGTCCTTGGTGTCGATCTTCAGGCGGTAGATCGAATCGAGGCTGATATCGACATGGTCGGTGGTGTAGAACCAGCCGCGCCAGAACCAGTCGAGATCGGTGCCGCTCGCCTCTTCCATGGTGCGGAAGAAGTCGGCCGGCGTCGGGCGCTTGAACTTCCAGCGGCGGGCATATTCCTTGAAGGCGAAATCGAACCGCTCGCGCCCGATGATCGTGTCGCGCAGCAGGTGGAAGGCGGCCGCCGGCTTGCCATAGGCATTGGCGCCGAGGTTTGTGACCGAATCCGACTGGGTCATGATCGGCTGCTGGTCGGAGGAGACCATGTAGCTCACCATGTCGCGCGGCAGGCTGCGGCCCCAGGGCATGTCGGGGTCCCATTCATAGCCCGCGACCGAATCGAGGAAGGAGTTGATCCCCTCGTCCATCCAGGTCCACTGCCGCTCGTCCGAGTTCACGGTCATCGGGAAGTAGATGTGCCCGATTTCGTGGATCACCACGCCGACGAGACCGGTCTTGGCCGCCAGCGTGTAGGTGCGGCTGCCGTCCTTGTTGAGGATCGTGCGCGGGCCGTTGAAGGTGATCATCGGATATTCCATCCCGCCCACCGGCCCGTTCACGGATTGCGCGGTGGGATAGGGATAGTCGAAGCTGAAGCGCGAATAGACCTTGAGCGTATGCGCGATCGCGGCGGTCGAATACTTGCGCCACAGCTCGCCCCCTTCCTTGGGCCAGAAGCTCATGGCAAGCACCGTCTCGTTCTCGGCGCCGGGCTGCTTGACGCCTTGTGCGTCCCAGATGAACTTGCGGCTCGAGGCCCAGGCGAAATCGCGCACGTTGGTGGCGGCAAAGCGCCATGTCTTGGTGCCGGTCGGCCCCTTGGCCTCCGCGGCGGCGGCTTCCTGCGGGGTGACGACGAAGACCGGCGCGGCGGCGTTCTTCGCGGTTTCAAGCCGCTGGCGCTGCGCGGCAGTGAGCACGGAATCGGGGTTCTGCAAGACGCCGGTGGAAGCGACGATATGGTCGTCGGGCACGGTCATTTCGACCGCGTAATCGCCGAATTCGAGCGTGAACTCGCCGCGCCCGAGGAACTCCTTGTTGTGCCAGCCTTCGTAGTCCGAATAGACCACCATGCGCGGGAACCACTGGGCGAGGAGGAAGATGTCGTTGCCGCCCTTCCTCGGATCATCGGGGAAATGCTCGTAGCCCGAGCGCGCGACCACCGCGTCCTCCTCGACGATGTTGAAGGCCCATTCCATGGCGAATTCGACCGTCGCGCCCGGTGCAAGGGGCTGAGGCAGGTCGATCCGCATCAGCGTGCCGACGATGGTGTGCGGCAGGGACGCGCCGTTGAGCGTCACCGACTGGATGTCATAGCCATAGTCATTGTCGGCCATCGCCTGCTGGCGGCGCAGCTCTTCGAAGGAGAGCTTGGTCGGCTCGGCGCCGGAGCCCAGCGTCACCTTCGGGCCGCGCCGGCCGGGGCCGCCGAAAGCATCGGTCAGCTCGGCCATCGAATTGCGCTTGAAGATGTTCTGATCGAGCTGCATCCACAGCCACGGCAGCGCGTCGGGCGAGTTGTTGGTATAGCGCACCGTTCCTCGCGCAGTCAGCCGCCGCTTGGACTCGTCGAGGCTCGCCTTGATGTCGTAATCGACCTTCTGCTGCCAGTATTCGTGGCCCGGCGCGCCGCTGGCGTTCCGGGTGGTGCCGGGATCGGGCAGTACCTCGTCGAGCTGGCGGAACTTGTCCTCGAAATTGCCTTTGGTCTGCTGCACCCCCTGCGCCTGAGCGGGAAGGGCGAGAAACAGGGCGAAAACACACAGCAGCAGACGCAAGGCAGGCTCTCCGGCTCGAATGGCAGGCGGGTGAGAAAGCGCAAATCCGCATGGCGCGCAAGCGGGCAGGTTGCGCAATGCGGCAATTTCATGTCGCGCATGGCATCGCGGCCACTTTGCGACTATCGGACGCAGGCGATGACGCAGCCCGAATGGTATGCCCTGCACGAAGCCGCCTGCGCCCGCGGGGAGAGCACCTATCGCGACCCCGCGACGGGCTACACCGTCTTCACCCGGATCGCCCATCTCGCGCGCGGCAAGTGCTGCGGATCGGCGTGTCGCCATTGCCCTTACGACCACGAAGCCGTACCGCACGGCCGCTGATTCACCGGAGAACGAGAGCCCATGAAGACCCGCGCCGCCGTTGCCTTTGCCGCCAAGCAGCCGCTCGAAATCGTCGAGCTCGATCTCGAAGGCCCCAAGGCCGGCGAGGTGCTGGTCGAGATCATGGCGACCGGCATCTGCCATACGGACGCCTACACCTTGGACGGGTTCGACAGCGAGGGCATCTTCCCGAGCGTGCTCGGCCATGAGGGCGCCGGGATCGTGCGCGAGGTCGGCGCGGGCGTGACCAGCGTGAAGCCGGGCGATCACGTGATCCCGCTCTACACCCCCGAATGCCGCCAGTGCAAAAGCTGCCTCTCGGGCAAGACCAACCTGTGCACCGCGATCCGCGCGACGCAGGGCAAGGGGCTGATGCCCGACGGCACCACGCGCTTTTCCTACAAGGGCCAGCCGATCTACCACTACATGGGCTGCTCGACCTTCTCGAACTTCACCGTGCTGCCCGAAATCGCCGTCGCCAAGATCCGCGAGGACGCACCCTTCCAGTCCGCCTGCTACATCGGCTGCGGCGTCACCACCGGCGTCGGCGCGGTGACCAACACTGCCAAGGTGCAGGTGGGCGACAATGTCGTGGTGTTCGGCCTCGGCGGGATCGGCCTCAACGTCATCCAGGGCGCGCGGCTGGCGGGGGCGAACCTGATCGTCGGGGTCGACATCAATCCGGCGCGCGAGGAATGGGGCAAGCGTTTCGGCATGACCCACTTCCTCAACTCCTCGGGCATGAGCCGCGAGGAGATCGTCGCCAAGGTCGTCGAGATGACCGATGGCGGCGCGGATTACACCTTCGATGCCACAGGCAACACCGAAGTGATGCGCACCGCGCTCGAAGCCTGCCACCGCGGCTGGGGCACCTCGGTCATCATCGGGGTCGCCGAAGCGGGCAAGGAAATCGCCACCCGCCCCTTCCAGCTCGTCACCGGGCGCAACTGGCGCGGCACGGCTTTCGGCGGGGCCAAGGGCCGCACCGACGTCCCCAAGATCGTCGACATGTACATGACCGGCAAGATCGAGATCGACCCCATGATCACCCACGTCATGGGTCTTGAAGAGATCAACACCGCCTTCGACCTGATGCACGAAGGCAAGTCGATCCGCAGCGTGGTGGTGTTCTGATGGCGGCGGGCGAGACCCCGGCGAAGGTCAACCTCGCCGAGAAACTCGCCCTCTTTTCAGACCATTGGGCGCCGCGCATCGCGGGGCGCTACAACGGCAACGAGATCCGGCTGGTCAAGGCCGCGGGCGATTTCCGTTGGCATTCACACCCCGAGACCGACGAGCTGTTCCTCGTGATCGAAGGCACGCTTCACATGGAGTTCCGCGACCGCACCGAAGTGCTGGGCCCGGGCGAGATGATCGTCGTTCCCGCAGGGGTCGAACACTTCCCGCGCGTGCCCGAAGGCGAGGTCAAGGTGCTGGTGATCGATCCGGCCGACACGCCCAACACCGGCGACCCCGCCACCGCCTTCAAGCCTCTGAATATTTGACCAAATCGCTCTGCCTGCGGTGAATGGAGCGGTTGGTTAACCCGGTGGTTACACGCGCGCGCTATGGCCGGAAGCGCGGCGCCCCGCCGCAGCAGGTTGAGACATGTACGAAAGCAGGATTGCAGCCGGCCACCTGAGGGTCGCGGCAAGCCCGGGCGCAGCGCCCGCGCTTGACGCGCTCGCCGCGCGCAATCTGGCAGAGTACGGCTTCCTGCGCGCCGCGTGGTACGGCGAAGGCGCTCCACAGGCCCTGCGCACGCTGGTGGTCGAGGGCGCGGCCGGAACGCCGCTCGCCGCGATCCCCACCCTTGCCTTCGGCCCCGGCATTGCTGGAGCGCGCAAGGTGCCGGGCAGCTACTGGCCGCTGCGCAGCGCCCTGATCGCGCCCGAATGCACCACCTTCGAACTCGCGCAGGCGCTCGGCCACCCGGCGGCGGCCACCTGTCTCGGCCCGGTCTGGCGCGTCGGCCCGGCCCGCGCCGATGATCCCGCCACCCGGCGCCTTGTCGATGCCGCCCGCCACGCGCGCTGGAGCGTGCTCGCGCGCCCGGCGGGGACGGCCTGGGTGATCGACCTCGACGCCGCGCGCAAGCAGGGCGGCTGGCCGCGCGGATCGACCGCCGCGCGCCTCGCCCGGATCGAGCGCCGGCTTGCCTCGCACGGCCCCGTGGAATGGCGCCATGTGCGCGGGGGCGACTGGAACGATGCGGTGCTGGAAGAGCTCGCCGCAGTCGAGGCCGCCAGCTGGATCGCCGCCATGACCGACGCCAGCGGCGCCAAGTTCATGGACCCGCGCCGCCGCGCCGCTTGGCGCGCGGCGCTCGCCGATCCGGTGCTTGCCGACATGCTCTGCGCCACGCTGCTGACAGTCTCCGGCCGCGCGGTCGCCTTCAGCTTCGACCTCGATGACGGTCCGATCCGCTACGGCATCGCCGGGACCTATCGCAGCGATTTCGCCAAGGCCGAAGTCGGCAAGCTCGCCAACCACCGCGCCGTCATCGACGCGCTCGAGGCGGGCCAATCGCGCGTCGATCTGGGCGCGGGCGACAGCGGCTACAAGCGCAAGATGGGTGCTACGGCGGCCTACGATCTGACCGACCTCCTGTTCGTCAGAAACCGCACCGCCGCGCGCCTGCTGGCGCGGGTGTGGGGCCCGGCGCTGGCATCCGAAGGGAGCCTCGCCCATGGCTGAACCCTCCCCCTCCTCGCTCGCCGCGCAGGTGCGCACGGCGGTGATCTGGCGCTCGGGCAGCCAGATCGGGACGCAGATCGTCTCCTGGGCCTCGACCCTCGTGGTGATCCGCCTGCTCGCGCCGCAGGACTATGGCCTCTTCGCCATGGCGCAGGTGATGCTGGTGCTGCTCAACACCATGAACGGCTACGGCCTTGCCTCCGCGCTGATCCGCGAGGCGGAAGTGACCGAGGAACGCCTGCGCCAGACGCTTGGGATGCTGATGCTGCTCAATGGCGGCCTTGCGCTGGTGCAGTTCCTCGCCGCGCCGCTGGTCGCCCTGTTGTTCGAGCAACCGATGGTCGCGAACCTCCTGAGAGTGCAGTCGCTGCTCTATCTCGCGATCCCCTTCACCGCGCTGTCCCACGCGATCCTGTCGCGGCAGATGGACTTCCGCCGCCCGGCGCAGGTGCGATTGGTCGCGGCGATCGCGGGGGCAGGGACGGCGCTCACCGGAGCGCTCGCGGGCTGGGGCGTGTGGACGCTAGTCTGCGCTCCGCTGGCGATGATGGTGACCGAGGCAGTCGGCATGAGCCGCGCCGCGCGCGCGCCGCTCCGCCCCTCGTTCCGCTTCGCCGGGGCGGGCCACATCGCCGGCTTCGGCGGGGTGATGACCGCGACCCAGCTGTTCTGGTTCGTCCAGAGCCAGGCCGACGTAATGATCGCCGGGCGCGTGCTCGATCCGCACGAGCTTGGCGTCTACACCACCGGCCTGTTCCTCGCGCAATTGCTCGCCGCCAAGTTCGTGCCGCCGATCAACGAGGTCGCCTATGCCGCCTATTCGCGCCAGCCGGAGCTTGGGGCGACGGCGCTGCTGGCGACGATCCGTCTCGTGATGATGGTCGCGCTGCCCGCCTATGCGGGGCTCGCGGTGGTCGCCCCGGTGCTGGTGCCCGTGCTGCTGGGCGAGCACTGGTCCGAGATCGCCCCGCTGCTCCCGATCATGGCGGGCGCGATGGCGATGATGACGCTGCAGATCCTGTTCGCCCCTGCAACCAACGCCCGCGGCGTGCCGATGGCGGCGCTGAAGATCAACGTGATCGGCTCGGTCGTGATGACCTGCGCCTATTTCATCGGCTCGCACTGGGGCCTCATCGGCTTTGCCTGGAGCTGGGTCGGCGGGATGGCGGTGCTGACCGCGATCACGGTGCGCTTGTCGGGCGGGATCATCGGCCTGCGCCTCGATGGCCTGCTGGGCGCGGTGCTGCCGCCGCTCGCCGCCGCGCTGGCGATGGCGGGCGGGGTGTGGCTGGCCTTGCGCGGCCTGCCGCCGGTGCCGGACTGGGTGGCGCTGGGGGTGGCGGTGCCGCTGGGCGTGGCGCTCTATCTCGGCGCGCTCAACATCATCGCCCCCGACCGCCTGGCCGAGGCGCTCAACTTCGCGCGCAACCGCGGCGGGAGCGAGCCGGAACCCGCCCCGGCGGAGTGATCCTGCCAAAAGCGTCCAATTGACTTGGGCGCAGCGATGCTCTTGGGCGAGGGCATGACAACGGTCCGCCCCGCACCCCAGACCCGCTTCTATCCCACCGGCGGCATCGACCTTGCCGTCCACGAATGGGCCTCCGAAGGAGGCGGCGCGCCGCTGGTCTTCGCCCATGCCACCGGCTTTCACGGCCGGGTGTGGGACGCGATTGCCGAGCGGTTCCCGGCGCACCCTGTCCACGCGATCGACCTGCGCGGCCACGGCTTGTCGCGCGCCGCACCGATCGACGACTGGCGCCTGATGGCGCGTGATGTTACTGAATTTCTTGAGCAATCAGACATCGTCGGCGCGGTCGGGATCGGCCATTCGATGGGCGCGCACACGCTGCTGCAAGTCGCTGCCGATGCGCCGCGGCGCTTTGCCCGCCTCGTGCTGTTCGACCCCGTCATCCTTGCACCCGAATTCTATGCCCCCCCGCAAGCGCTCTACACCGCCGACAACCCCCACCCCGCGATCCGCCGCAAGCGCGACTTCGCTTCTCCCGAGGCGATGATCGAACGCTTTGCCACCCGCGATCCTTATGACCTGTTCGATCGCCGCGTGTTCGAGGATTACTGCCGCCACGGCCTTGTCCCCGCCGCGAGCGGCGAGGGCATGGAACTCGCCTGCGCGCCCGAGGTCGAGGCGAGCGTCTATGCCTCGAGCCGCAGCAATCCCGGTATTCTCGAGGCGGCGACGCGCGTCGACATCCCGGTGCTGGTGGTGCGCGCGAAGCACACCACTTTGAACGACTTCAAGAGCTCGCCGACCTGGCCCGAGCTGGCGGCGCGGATGCCGCAGGGGACCGACCTCTATCGGCCGGACATGACCCACTTCCATCCGTTTCAGGACCCGGAAGATGCCGCGCGGATCATCGCGGAGTTTATTGGCGAGGCGTGATGTTTCACGAATGCTCCACGTGAAACATCGACTTGAGCCTAGCCCGCAGCCTCCAGCAGATCGCTGATATCCATGCGAATTTCCGCAATCATTCGCGCGTCCGCCTGTAGGATTTGCGCCCCCAGCTGCCCCGCCAGCCCGCCATAGAAGGCCTTGAGGCTCGCCCCCAGCGGGTGCTCCGGGGCGACCGACTTTGCCAGCCACAGCAGGATCGTCTGCGCGCGCGTCAGCGGTTCGCGCGGCGGCGGGGCGCCGCGTTCGAGCGCGATCAGCGCGTGGCCCAAGGCGGCCTGCGCTTCCTCCAGACAGATGCGCGTGAGGTCCCCGCTGCCCGAGGCCTCGATCCGCGCTTCGAGCGTCACGCGCCGGTAGGCGGCGGCGGGATTGCGGGAGAGCATCTGCATCACGCGCCCCCCTTAGTTGTCGCTGTTCGACCAGATGTCGACCTGCTGGCGGAGGAAGGCCAGCGTCGACTGCGAGGCCGCGACCCTGCGTTCGGAGGCGGTGAATTCGCGCGTCAGCCGCTCGCGCAGCGCCTCCTGCTGCTCGGCGATCTTGGCGAGGCGCTCGGCATTGGCCGCCTGCTGCGTCTCGTAGCGCTTCAATGAGCCGCCAAGCGAGGCGGGGTCGGTGGTCAGGCTGTTCTCGCGCGCGAAGCGGTCGAAGGTCGCGAACACGCCGTTCGCGCCGGTGATGAACATCGCCGCGACCGCATCGGGGCTGGTCTCGATGCTGCGGGTAAGGCGCGCGCTGTCGAGCTTGAAGGTGCCGTCGCGGTTCAGGGACAGGCCGAGATCGCCCAGCGTGCGCGGTTCGCTGCCGGTCGCACCCGGCATCACCACGCGGCCGGCAAGCCCCGCCAGATCGCGGCGCAATTCGCGCAGGCCCGGATCATTGCCGAGCTCGCCGCCGATGGGGGCACCCAGATCGTTGATCTGGGCAACGGTATCGTTGAGCGCCGAAACGAAGTCCTCCATCACCGAAGTATAGGCGCTGCCGTCGGTGGAGAAGCTGACGGTGGTCGGCGCGCCGGTGTTTGTGGCGGCGAGGTTGAGGCCGAAACCGCCCGGCAGGCCGGTGACGCGGTTGGTGGGGCTGGTCATCGCCACGGTGTCGAGCCGGAAGGCGGCATCGCGCGCGGTGGCCTTGAGCTCGCCATTGGTGCTGGCAGGCGTCCAGCCGAAATATTCGAGATCGCCCGCGACCGGCCCGCCGCCTGCGCCGGTAGCTTCGAGCTGGAAGCCGTTTGCCGCGCCTTCCTTGCCCTTCATCACCAGCTGCGCGCCGCCGGTGCCGGTGGCGACATAGGCGCTCACCGCCCCGCCGCTCGCGGAGCTGATCTTGGTGGCGAGCGTGGCGAGGGTGTCGGTGTCGGTCACGGTGATGTCGATCGCGCTGCGCGCCGCATCGGGGTTGAAGCTGGTGCCGCTCACCGTGCCGAAGCGCAGGGTCAGCGTGCCCTCGCCCACCAGCGTATCGCGGCTGGCGAGCGAACGGCTGACCAGCGTCTGCGAGCTGGCGAGCTGGGTGACTTCAAGGCTGAAACTGCCGCGCGGGCTGGTGCCCGGGGGGACGATGGTGCTGGCGACGGCGGTGTTCGCCACGCTGCCCTTGGGGGCAAGGTCGCCGGTGCGGATCCGCTCGCCCAGCGCGCTCGACAGGCCGGTGATCGCGCTCCTGAGCTGCGCGGCGGCGGAGACCTGCGCGCTCAAGGCCTCCTGCCGCGCGGTGATCTGCCCGCGCTGCGCGGCAAAGCTTGCCGCGGAGATGTCCGAGGCGAGCTTGATGAAATCGATGCCGCTGCCGGCACCGAGAGCGGAAATGATCGATGAGCCTGCGCTTTCCATGACTATCAGAACGCCCCTTCGCGGCGAAGTTTAAGCATGTTTTTCCGCCCGCCCGTCGCCATCGAAGCGCAGTCCTTGCGGCACCTCCACCACCGGGCGGCGCGGGCGCTGGCCGCGCTTCAGCGCCATCACGAAGGCGACCAGCGAGGCGAGCGCGACATAGAGCTCCTCGCGCACCATCTGGTTCGGGCGGGTGGTGAAATAGACCGCGCGGGCGAGCTGCGGATATTCGAGCACCGGCAGGCCTTCCTCGGCCGCGATCTCGCGCATGGCGAGCGCGGTCTCGCCGCGGCCCTTGCACAGCAACAAGGGCGCAGGCGCGCGCTTGGGGTCGTAGGTCAGCGCCACCGCGAAGTGCAGCGGGTTGACGATCACGAACTGCGCGTCCTTCATCGCCTTGGCCACGCCCCCGCGCGCCAGATCGCGCTGGCGCTGGCGGCGGGCCGATTTCATCTCGGGCGAACCTTCGGACTGCTTGTTCTCGTCGCGCACTTCCTGAAGGCTCATCTTCAGCCGCTTGTCGCGCTGGAAGCGTTGCAGCGGGTAATCGATCGCGGCGATCACCACGAGACCGATCAAGAGGGCCCCGATCAGCGAGGTGATGGCATCGAGCCCGCGCGCGACCTGCGCCTCGAGCGGCATCGCGCCGAGCGCCAGCAGTTCGGCGGTGCGGCCCTTGGCCCAGACCCAGGCGATCCCGCCGAGCAGCGCGAGCTTGGCGAGGCCCTTGGCGAGCTCGATCAACCCTTGCGTACCAAAGATGCGCTTGAAGCCGGAGAGCGGATTGATGCGCCGCGCCTTGAAACCGGCATTGCCGGGGATCCAGCGCCCGTCCTGCCCCAGCAGCAGTTGCGAGGCGGTGGTGACGGCGGCGACGATGGCGCCCAGCGCCAGCACCGGCGGCAGCGCGGCGAGCGCGGCGTCGCCCATGATCGCGCCGGGGGTGAAGCCGTCCAATGCGGCGCGGTCGAAGCGGAAGCCCGCGCGCGCGACGCCGGCCATCCCCTCGGTCAGCCACGACCCCAGCGCATAGAGCCCGAGCGCCCCCGCACCGGTCGCGGCGAGGGTGGCGAGCTCGCGCGAGCGCAGGACATCGCCGTTCTTGGCCGCATCCTCGCGGCGCTTCTGGGTCGGGGCGAAGGTCTTTTCGCCGGCGGTCTCCTCAGCCATCGGGCGCGGCCTGCGGCTGGATCAGCGCCTCGGTCTGCTCGAGCGCGGCCTCGATGGCGCCGCGCATCTGCGCGGTCATCACCGGCATCGCGATGATCATCGCCGCGATCCCCGCGATGACGCCTGCCGGCAGGCCGAGCGCGTAGAGGTTCAATGACGGCGCGGAGCGGGCGATCAGACCGGTGACGATCTGCACCAGCAGCAGCACCAGCACCACGGGGAGCGCGATGGCGGCGGCGGTAGCGAGGCCGTATCCCATGAACAGCACCACGCTCTCCGCCCGCCATGCCCCGAAAGCGAATTGGCCCGCAGGCAGCAGGCGGTAGCTTTCCGTCAGCAGCTCGAACCACAACAGGTGCGCGCCGGTGGCGTAGAAGAGGAGGCTCATGACGAGGCCGAAGAAGGTGCCCAGCGCCCCCGATTGCGCGCCGCTCGCCGGATCGATCGAGGTGGCGATGGCGAGGCCCATCGTGCCCGCGATCTGCTCGGCGGCGATCAGCGGAATGGCAAAGGCGATCTGCAGCACGAAGCCGAGCATCAGCCCGACCGCGATCTCCTGCACCACCGCCAGCACCGCGGCGATGCTCAGCATCGGCGGCGGCGCGGGCAGCGGCACCCAGCTCGCCACGAAATAGCCGAGCACGAGGCTGAGCAGGATGCGCAACTGCACCGGCACCGCCGTCCCCCCGATCATCGGCGAAGCCATCAGCGCCGCGCCGCTCCGGATAGAAAGCAGCAGGATCACCCACAGCTGCGCCTCAAGGCTGCCGAAGCCGAGGTTGAGGGTGTTCATGCCGAAAGATTGGCGACCTGCGCCATGATCTCGCGGGTGAAATCGGCGAGCAGGCCCATCATCGCCGCGCCCAGCACCACGAAGACCAGCGCGGTGATCGCGAGCTTGGGGATGAAGCTTAGGGTCTGCTCGTTGACCGAGGTGGCGGCCTGGATAATGCCCACGACCAGACCGACGACCAGCGTCGCGACCAGCACCGGCCCGGCGATCAGCGCGGTGACCCACAGGGTCTGGTCGGCAAGCGCAAGGAGCTGGGCGTCTTCGGTCATGTCGCAAAACTCAGCGCAAGGCTGCCCATCAAGAGCGCCCAGCCATCGACCAGCACGAACAGCAGCAGCTTGAAGGGCAGCGAGATGATGGTGGGGGAGAGCATCATCATGCCCAGGCTCATCAACACGCTCGCCACCACCAGGTCGATCACGAGGAAGGGCAGGAAGATCATGAAGCCGATCTGGAAAGCGGTCTCCAGCTCGCTCGTCACGAAGGCGGGAAGCAGGATCGAGAAGGGCACATCCGCGCCGCTCGCGAACTTGCCGCCGCCGGCCATGTCGGTGAACATGATGAGGTTCGCCTCGCGGGTCTGGGCCATCATGAAGGCGTGGAAGGCCTCGCCCGCCTTGCCGATCGCGGCATCGGCGGAGAGCGCGCCGGTGGCGTAGGGGGCGATCGCCTGGGTGTTCACCACGTCAAGGGTCGGGGCCATGACGAACAGCGAGAGGAACAGCGCCAATCCCGCCAGCACCTGCCCCGGCGGCGATCCCTGCAGGCCCAAGGCCTGCCGCAGGATCGAGAGCACCACCAGAATGCGCAGGAAGCTCGTCATCATCAGCACCAGCGCGGGCAGGATGGTGAGGAGACCCATCACCACCAGCAGCTGCAGCGACAGGCTCAGGGGGGTGTCATCGCCCGCGCCCTCGTCACCCAGCGCCCGCTCGACCGCCGCGCCGACGCCAGCGGCGACCGGATCGGGGGCGGGAACGGCGGCGGCGGGCGGCGCGGCGGCATGGGCAAGATCGGGCACCGCCCAGAACATGGTTAATGCGGCAAGGCACACCAGTGCGGCGCGGAGAATCGCGGCGGGGCGCATCACTCGCTCTCCGCTGCCGGAATGGCGACCGGGGCCTCGCCCAGCCGCACGAGGCCCTGCCGGGTGCAGCCGAGCAGGATCTCGCGATCACGGAAGCGCACCACGGCGAGCTTCATGCCCGGCGCGATCAGGCTGGTCTCGATCAGTTGCAGCTGGCGCCCGCCGCCGGTGCCCGGGGTCTGGCCGAGCCGGGTCTGGAGCCAGCGGGTCAGCCACAGGCTCCCCCAGATCAGCCCCGCCAGAACCGGCAGCAGCAGCGCGAGGCGCAGGAGATATTCGAGCATGGCGCGACCCCTTGCCCGCTTACATCAGGTCATCGAGCGCGGCGGTGAGCGGATCGACCGGCGGCTCGGGCAGGTGATCGGCGCTCGTCACCTCGGGCAGGTCAGCGCCCGCATGGCTGCCGGTGCCGCCCGCAGGAGGAATGTCCTTCCCGTCCTCGCCCACCAGGCTGACGATCCGCAAGGCAAAGCGCCCCTTCTCCGCCACCACCTCGCCGCGCGCGATGACGCGGCCGTTGGCGGTGACATCGAGCAGCTCGTCGGTCAGCCGGTCGAGCGTCACGGTGCTCCCCTCGCCGAGCGTTAGGACATCGCGCAAGGGCATCTCGGTGCGGCCCAGCTCGACCGAGAGGCGCACGGCGACATCGCCAAAGCGGGCGAAAGCGGCGGGTTGGTAAGCGGTCATGGTGCGAGCCCTTCGACTGGAGCGGAGTGGGGAGCGGGATGCGGAATGCGGGTGAGGCGGATCGCCATGCGGTCCTCGGCGGTGCCGACCGCGCCGTGGCCGACCAGCGTCTCGCCGACCATCAGCGGAACCTGCCGGCCCATCGCCAGCGGGATCGTCTCGCCGGGAGCCAGCGTCTGGAGCCGCGCCAGCGAGAGATCGAATTCGGCGAGCACCACGTGGAGCGGCATCAGCATGTCGGCGAAGGGCGCGGTCATCCCCGTGGCCGGCGCGCGCGGGGCGCTGCGGCGGACCCGCCGACCCGTGCCGGGCAGCAGGCGGTTCATCCGTTCCGCCGCCACCGCCAGATTGGCGCGCCAGATGCAGCCCTGGCGGTTGGCGATCTCGATCACGAAGAACAGCGCCTGCGCCTCGAGCGCAAAGGGCTTGAGGCGCGCCGCGCTCTCGCTGCGCACCACCACTTCGCCGCGCATGCTCGCGCCCGCAGGCGGCGGCATGTCGCCATAGCTTGCCGCAGTGATCGCGCCCGCGATCATCGTCGCGGTCTCCTCCACCAGCAACGCGGCCGAGCGCGGCAGGGCTTCGGGTATGTTGCCGGTCACGCGCCCGTCCCCGCCGAAGCTGCGGTCGGTGAGCGCGATCGCGGTGGCGAAGTCGAAGCTCAGGAGCGCGGTCTCGGCGGTCGCGCCGCAGCGGATCAGGCTGTTGGCGGCCAAAGGCCCGATCTTGCGCAGCGCATCGGCGCCGGTCAGGCGTTCGGGCTCGGTCACGTCCACATCGAGCCGGTCGCCCGACAGCAGCCCCGAAAGATCGTCGGCAAGATAGCGCGCCAGATCGCGGCGCCATGCCGCCATCAGCGCGGCGCTTTCCTCCGGGCGGCGGCCGCGCGTCGTCAGCTCGGCGCAGTGCACCGCCGCTGCCCTCACGGGCGCAAAGGCATGGCCCATCCTCATTGGACGAGGAACCCCTTGAACACGACCGCGTCGATCCCGCCGAAGCCTTCCTGTTCCTCGAGCACCTGATTGACCGCCTTGGTCAGCCGCTGGCTGAGCTTCTTCTTCCCCTCGACACTATAGGCCTCCTCCTCGGTGGTCGCGGCGAGCTGCCCGAGGATCGCCGAGCGGATCGCCAGCTCGTGGGTCTTGACCCATTGCAGCACGCGCCCGTCGCGGCGGGTGGAGACCGCCAGTTCGACCTGGATCAGCCCCGGCGAATCCGCGAGGTTGGAGGTGAACGCCTCCTCGAAGGAGTAATAGGCGGTGCGATACTTGCTGCCGCCCTCGCCATGGACGGTGTGGGCGCCTTCCTTGTCCTTGTCCTTGGAGACCGGGGCATAGGGGTCTTCCTCGTCCTTGAGCACCAGCTTGGGCTCGTCGATCTTGTGCTCGCCCTTCTCGCCGAACAGGCCCATCGCATAGGCGCCATAAGCGCCGCCCGCGCCGGTGCCGAGCAGCAGCACCGCGCCCAGCGCGATCTTGATGATGCCGCCCTTGCCCGACTTGCCGCCTTCGCCGCTCTCAGCCTTTTCCTTACCCTTCGCCATGCCCAGTCAGCTCCATGTCGTGTCCCGTGCGCCCGCGATCAGGCGAACAGTCCGCCCGATGACGGGGTGGCGGCTGCGGGGTCCTCCGCCTCGCTTCCCCCCCGCGCCGCAAGCGTGGCAGCGGTGGAGGGGCGGCGGTGGTCCGGCGCAGCCTCGCCGTCTCGGGTTCCCGATTGGCCCAGGTATGGTTGAGGCGATCCTTGGCCCCCGTTAGGGGAAGCCCCGTAGCGTTGGTCCCAAGCCCCATTGTGGGACGCTCCGTGCTGCCCAGCAAAGTTTGCCGAGGTGTCGGCGGCGGCAGCGATTATGCGGGTTTCGAGCGCGGCCTGGATCGCGGGCACGAAGCCCGGGTCGCGGCTCGCCAGCACCGCGCGCCACTGGTCGGGCGCGGCGGGTTCGAGCCGGATCGCAACCGCTCCGAAGTCGGCATGCTGGAGCGTCATGGCAGGCCGCGCGGCGCGCAGAGCCTCGCGGATGTCGCCGACCTGAGCGATGGCGGATTCGAGCTGCGGCACCGGCGGGCCCGCCGCGGCTGCGCGCGGATCGGCGGGGCGATCGGCGGGCAGCATGGCGGCGGTCTGGGGCAAGGCCGGGGCAAGGCTCGCCGCGAGCGTGGTGGCAGCCGTTGCGGGCGCGGGATTTCCGGCATCGGGCGAAGCGCCGCTTCCCGCTGCAAGCGCGGGAACAGGAGCGACTGGCGCTGGCGCGCTCTCCGCCGGGGCGGCACCTCTATCCGGCGCAGGACGTTGGGCCGAGGATGCCGGCAAGCGCGACGGCGCGGGGCGCGATGCCGCCC
>NZ_LSKQ01000251.1 GCF_001557115.1 Erythrobacter sp. CCH5-A1 | reverse complement strand
CCCGGAGCGAATTGGCGCTCACCTCAAACTGGGGAATTTTCGTTCGGCACTTTTGAGGAGAATACATCCGGCATCGACACAGGTCGCCCTCCGGCAACGAGAGCGTGCGCAACGGCGTTTTTTTGGGACCAGCCACGCGCGAGATCGCCTCGCGCAGGATCTCGTTCTCCATGGTCTTCTTGCCGAGCATGCGCTGCAGCTCGCGCACCTGGTTCTCAAGCGCGCGATACTCGCTCGCCGGAACCACCTCGCCGCCAGCGCGGGTGGCGGTCAGGGCACCACTTGCCGCCTGCCGGCGCCAGCCAAATAGCTGGTTGGGCGCCACCCCGTGCATGCGCGCCACAAGCGACACGCTGTTGCCGGGCAGGAAGGTTTCTTCGACCATGCGGAGCTTCTCTTCCGGGGTCCAGTGCCTACGGCGCTGAACCCCTCCGAGAACCTCCGCATGCACATAGTTCCTGGGATTACTGTCGGTCATATGCCTCACTCTTACATAAGTGTGAGGTCCTGTCCGGTCATTTTGGGGGCCGCTTCAGAAACCGCCATTCGCCTATCCACCCACCTGCGGTCATTCAAACCTCTCGATCATCATCATGATATCGGCATATGACGCCACGGTTTCACCGGACGCTTACGAAACAGCTGGCTGGATCGATGCTCGACATCGCCGTACGTCCCGAAGGACTGTAAAGCCAGCGAGCTGACATCGAGAATGGTTACGTACAATGCCTAGCCGAAAGGCCACACCTGACCATCACGGCGTACGCAAGCGTTGTGTTCGAACGCCCTTCCACAGGTGCGCTTCTAACGGCGGACCTTCCAAGGAAGGTGTACTGAATACCAGCGTCCCTTGCGCCGCGATATCTCGATCGAAATGCCGACCCGCTGCCACCCTGCATTTCTGAATGCGCGCAACGATGCGTGGTGGTTCCACCAGATATAGGCAAGGGCGCGCCGATAGCGACTGGGAACCAGCGAGCTCGTTGCTTGCGTAATCAAGAGGGATCCGTAGCGCCGCGATCGATGCTCGGGCAAAGTTATGACGTTGACCAAAGCGACTTCGTTGTTCGCAAGCGGCCAGGTCGAGACACTTTCATAGTTCGATCTATCGGCGAAATGGATGCAGGCTGCCGGCTCGGCATCGGCCAGAAGTACAAAGCCGATACATCCCGCGCGCTCGAAACTCATTGCACTTCGGACACGCACGTCAGGATGACGTGCAAAGGCGGCAAGATGCTGCTCATCGAAAACAGTGATTTCGATAGATGGCGGCAGGGCGGGCGATTCAACAGCTGTGTTCTGCGCGAAAATCCAGTTGATACGGTAATCCACAATACTGGACAAAGCTCGCTTAAGGAAATCCTTGATGCGTGCCCTCAGCGAGGCGTCTCTATGCTTCACATCTTCGGCTCCCAAGATCGAAGCGACACTGTCTTGGCGGGCCATCCGCAGGGCTTCCTTACACGCTCCATTGTGCTTCATTTTGTTTTTAGGAAAGACGGGTCGTCATGCAGTGCGGATGGGCGGCAAGGAGACCTCATGTGCCGACGTACCGATCCAGGCTGGGAAGCAGATTTCTCCAGCTGGATGCCCGACCGGACATTGGCTGGCGCTGGTCGAGGACCTTTGTCAACGCTGGTCCGCAGAAGACCAATGGATATGGAATATCTGCCAGCTTCCGTTTACGCGCCGAAGCAGCATCGTTTCCACAGACCGACTCTTGATCTGCCGATCGCGGTACGTTCCCTCGACATTCTCGACGCTCATCACCCAGGCTGTATCGCCCTG
>NZ_LSKQ01000250.1 GCF_001557115.1 Erythrobacter sp. CCH5-A1 | reverse complement strand
GCCGGTGCCCGCGCGCCGAGGGTCGCCCCAGCCCGGGCCGACGACGGCCCGTCGAGCCGTCGATCAGGCGCTGCGGCAGGCGCGGTGGCGATGCCAGCGAGGCACGCATGTGTCGATGCGCTGGCGAGCAGCGCCGCGCCGGTTTGAGTGCATCGATGTCGAGTAAAAGGGGGCCGAAGCCCCCTGGCTCAGTTCAGAGCGTTGGTGATTGCGATTACCAAACCTGCGATCACGATCGCGGTGCTGAAATACCACTTGGTGCGCTCGACTTCCCTCGAGATCGCTTCGCGGGTGGCACGAAGTTCCGCGATCAGCGGTGCGTTCGCTTCGGTGACCTTCATCGCGATGTGTCCTTCCAGCTCTTCGACGACTTTTTCGGCGTCGGTGCTGGCGATCTTAACAGACTTGAGTGCTTTGAACAATTCCAGTTGCATGCCCATGTGAACCTCCTGTGCTTGATGGGAGCTCCCGAGGGACGGTGTTCGCCAGTGGGTCAGGGACGTTCCTTCAGGAACGCCGCGCCAGCGGGCGCCGGGGGAGCCGAT
>NZ_LSKQ01000249.1 GCF_001557115.1 Erythrobacter sp. CCH5-A1 | reverse complement strand
ACCTCAAGCTGCAGATCGCCAAGCTGAAGCGCGAGCAGTATGGCCCCAGCGCCGAGCGCAGCCGCCGCCTACTCGACCAGATGGAGCTGCAACTCGAAGAGCTCGAGGCCGATGCCGCAGAGGACGATCTGATCGCTGAGGAAGCGGCAGCCAAGACCACCACGGTCACCGCCTTCGAGCGCAAGCGCCCGGCAAGGAAGCCGTTTCCCGAGCATCTGCCGCGCGAGCGTGTCGTGGTGCCTGCACCCTGTTCCTGCCCGGCCTGCGGCGGAGACCGGCTGTCCAGGCTCGGCGAAGACGTCACCGAGACGCTCGAGGTCATCCCGCGCTCGTGGAAGGTGATCCAGACGGTCCGCGAGAAGTTCTCGTGCCGTGACTGCGAGAAGATCGCGCAGGCCCCGGCACCGTTCCACGTAGTTCCGCGTGGATGGGCCGGCCCCAGCTTCCTCGCTATGCTCCTGTTCGAGAAGTACGGGCAGCACCAACCGCTCAACCGTCAAGCCGAGCGGTTCGCCCGAGAAGGCGTGCCGCTCAGTCTCTCGACCTTGGCTGATCAGGTCGGGGCTGCGGCCCACGCGCTGATGCCGATCTATAAGATGATCGAGGCGCATGTTCTGGCTGCAACCCGCATCCACAGCGACGATACGACCGTGCCGGTCATGGCCAAGGTGAAGACCGATACCGCACGATTATGGGTCTACGTCCGCGACGATCGGCCCTTTGCGGGCACCGATCCGCCAGCTGCCCTGTTCCACTACTCGCGCGATCGGCGCGGCGAGCATCCGCAAGCTCATCTCGCAGCATGGTCCGGCATTCTGCAAGCCGATGCCTATGGCGGCTATAACGACCTCTATCGCGAAGGACGCGACCCCGGTCCCGTGCTCGAGGCGGGCTGCTTTGCCCATGCCCGGCGCAAGTTCTTCGAGCTGGCCGATGTCCTAAGCTCGGCCCGCAAGAAGAGCCGTGGCCAGCGCGCCGCCATGATCTATCCGATCGCGCTCGAAGCCGTGCAGCGTCTCGACGCCCTGTTCGATATCGAGCGCGCCATCAATGGCAAGAGCCCCGCCGAGCGGCTCGCGGTCCGTCAGGAACTCAGCGTGCCGCTGATGGCAGAGCTGCACGCCTGGCTCACCGAGCAAGTCGGCAAGCTGTCGCGCGGCCATGACCTCACCAAGGCCTGCTTCTACATGCTCAAGCGCTGGGACGCGTTCACCCGCTTCCTCGACGATGGCCGCATCTGCCTCACCAACAATGCCGCCGAGCGCGCGCTTCGCTGCATCCCGCTCGGTCGCAAGGCATGGCTGTTCTGCGGCTCGGATCGCGGCGGCCAGCGCGCGGCCGTCATCTACACGCTGATCCAGACCGCAAAGCTCAACCATGTCGATCCGCAGGCCTGGCTCGCCGATGTCCTCGCGCGCATCGCCGATCATCCCGCCACCAAGCTCGATCAGCTGCTGCCTTGGAACTGGGCGCTGAGCACCATAGCGATTGCCGCATAAACCGGCCTACGCGCCGACCAGCATCACACCGCGGCCTTCACCGGACGGATACCGAGCTTATCTCTCGGGACATGGATATGTGGGCTTACCAGCGCGGTGTGATCCTGGACCTCTCCTGACGTGACCCCCTGATTTTCCTCCACGAGCGATTAGAGTCTGGCCTGAAGGAAGGACAGACGATGAAGCGTGTGAGGTTTTCAGAAGAGCAGATTATCGGGGTGCTGAAGGAGGCGGAGGCGGGCGCGAAGACCGCTGATCTGGCCCGGCGGCACGGGGTTTCGGAAGCGACGATCTACAACTGGAAGGCCAAGTATGGCGGGCTGGAGGTGTCCGAAGCTCGGCGTCTGAGGGAACTCGAGAGCGAGAACGCCAAGCTCAAGCGGCTGCTGGCCGATGCGATGTTGGATCAGGCTGCACTGAAGGATCTTCTTTCAAAAAAGTGGTGACGCCCGCCGCCAAGCGGGAAGCTGTTGCTCATCTTCAGACATGTCATGGGATGAGCGAGCGGCGGGCGTGCCGTGTCATTGATGCCGATCGCAAGAGCATGCGCTATCGTTCCACACGGGACGATGATGGCGATCTGCGCGAGAAGCTGCGCGAGTTGGCCAACCAGCGACGCCGGTTCGGCTACCGCCGCCTGCATATCCTGCTGCTCCGGGAGGGCGTGATGATCAACCGCAAGAAGACCCAGCGGCTGTATCGTGAGGAAGGTCTCGCAGTGAGGCGGCGGCGCAGCCGCAAGCGTGCTGTGGGCACCAGAGCGCCTGCACCGGTGCTGGCGTTACCGAACCAGCGCTGGAGCCTGGACTTTGTTCATGACCAGATCGCTTCTGGCAGACGGTTCCGGGTGCTCAACGTCGTCGATGACGTGACCAGGGAGTGCCTGGCTGCGGTGCCGGATACCTCGATCTCGGGGCACCGTGTCGTGCGCGAGCTGACCCGGCTGATCAGCGAGCGCGGCAAGCCGGGCATGATCGTCAGCGATAATGGCACCGAGCTCACCAGCAATGCCGTGCTCGCATGGTGCGGCCAGATCGGCGTGGAGTGGCATTACATCGCTCCGGGCAAGCCGATGCAGAATGGCTACGTCGAGAGCTTTAACGGCCGCATGCGCGATGAGCTGCTGAACGAGACCCTGTTCCTCAGCATGACCCATGCACGGGTCGAGATTGCTGCTTGGGTCGAGGATTACAACCGGGAGAGACCGCACTCATCCCTTGGCTACACAACCCCGGCGGCGTTCGCCGCCGAATTGGATAAGCAATGGCCTGCTTCGCTCCGCCCTACGGGCTCCGCTACGCAGCCCATTGCTTCAACCGCGCTGATGCGCAAAACAACCGCCTGGCTCTAATCCCAGCTGGGGGAAAGCTGGGGGTCACGTCACTCCCGCCCTAGTAAGCCCACAGACAATGCGTTCATCGAGGCGTTCAACAGCAAGCTGCGCGGCGAATGCCTGAACGCGCACTGGTTCCTGTCGCTGGAAGATGCTCGCGAAAAGCTGGAGGCGTGGCGTAGACACTATAAGGAAGAGCGACCGCATTGCGCGGTCGGGAATATCCCCCCCGATCATGCTGCCAAACTCAGCCGGTGAAACCAGCCCACCGGACCTGAGCAAGGCGGAAAACTCCAGACCCGAGCGGTCCAAGGTTCGGTAGCAGTGCACCTCAGGTCAGACTTTAGTCGCTCGTGGTGGAAAATCAGTGGGTCACGTCAGCCTCGATCCGCTTCAGTCGGCGATTCTCGTATTGCAGCTCGCGCAGGTGCCGTATCTCAGACGGCATCAACTCAGCGTATTTAATCTTTCAATTGAAAGCGGTTGCGTGGCTGATCCCCGCCTTGCGACAGACCTCAGCGACCGGCGTGCGCTCCTTGCCCTGCTTGATGACGAGCGCATTCTTCGCGTTCGTGACCTTCGATGACTTCATGCTAAACCTCTTTATCCAGCCAAGGAAATTCACGGTCGAAAATTCTAGCCGCAATTTGTCGAGTATTCACGTGGCATAGCACCGTGTTCGCATAATCAAACCTGTCGCATTCATAGCTGGATTTTGCGACAATTGGCAAATAAAGTTGATTGCCCAATTACGCAATCAATTGAATCTACGGCACCCTGCAAATATATAGCATTGATTTGCCATATTTCTTTGTATGGACTACTCCTACGGCATCTAATGCAATCGACGGGATTTGATATCAAAAATAACTATATTGGTTTGCGTTCCTTTAGGCAGATACATTCACGGTGAACGGCACGATCATTTCGCGCCCATTTGCCATGATTTGGACGAATATCTTCATGACGCCACTGTTTTTCGGTTCCATGTGAAATCCAACGATTGGCCCGCTACGATCACTGACAGTCTTGGGTTCGGTTCCCTGAGGGTGGACATGTTCAATTGAGCCCCAATCGCGCGAAAAGGCCACAACGTGCCCGAATGCTCCCATGATCGGTTGAAGCTGAGTGAAAGGCTGACCCGATTTCGCATCGACAATTGCGACACTACCCATAACCCCTTCACCAGCTTTTACGGGGCCCGCAAACGAGAGCGCGAATTTGAGACCTCCCATTTCTGCGGTTGCCACTGGCTTTGCGTCGGGCGCCGGCGCTTTTTCGGGTCCAGCATTCATGTCGGCGAAAACATATTCCTGATCGCCATCTTTGCGCGTCGAGTCCGCCCATACGCGGTATGTGCGACCAAATTTTGGTGTAAAACTGAACGTCCAGTCGCCCGACTTCGTGCCAGCCACCGGATGGATATGCTGATAATCCGTCAGGCTTTCATCAATAATCAGCAAGTGCAGCTTCTTCGTATGCGCGAGCGCCAGTTGATCAGGGCCAATCGGCGCGCCGGTCTTCAAGTCGGTTAAAGTGAGCGCCACTGATTGCGGATTGCCCGGTGTAAACGGACCGGCAGGAGCCAGCGCAACTTTAAGTGTTGCTGCACCGTGATGATGGCTTCCTTCGCCCATATCCATTCCGGCGTGTTCATCGCCGCCAGCACCTTCCTTGGCGGCGATTGCGGCATGATCGGCGTCTGTATGACCGTCATCATGCTTCTTTTCGCCGCAACCAGAGAGCGCGAGGGCAGAGGCTGCGATCAGGAACAATGCCTTTTTCATGGAGAGATATCCTTTTGCTTAGGTCAATAGGCTTGCAAATTGCCCGATTGCCGGGCTTCCGCGATGATGTTTTCGAGCGGTGCGCGCCCAAACAGGCGAAACAGGATTGGCGTGATCAAGGCATCGAGCAACGTCGCCGACAACAGCCCGCCAAAGATTGTAACGGCGACGGGATGGAGGATTTCCTTGCCGGGTTCGTCAGCTCCGATAAGTAGCGGCGTGAGCGCGAGACCTGCGGCCAGGGCTGTCATTAACACGGGCGTCAACCGTTCGAGCGTGCCGCGAATTATAAGTTTATCGCCCCATGTTTCACCCTCATGGAGAACGAGGTTGATATAATGGCTGACCTTCAGAATACCGTTGCGCGATGCGATCCCGGTAAGTGTAACGAATCCGACCATACTGGCGACTGAAAGCGGCAGTCCGGCAACACCGAGCGCCATTACCGATCCTACGAGCGCCATCGGCACCCCGGCCATGATTATCAGTGCCAATTTGGCCGAACGGTAACGGGTGAACAACAGAATGAAAATCATGCCAAAGGAGACGAGTGACAGGCCACCGATCGTCAATGCGGCTTCGCGCTGCGCCTCAAACTGGCCCTCGACGCGGACAAAGCCGCCAGCTGGTAATTTGAGTTTGGCTGCTTCGGCCTCAATTGCGGTCACTATACTACCCAAATTGGCACCTGGTGCCGCATTCGCGGAAACCACGATCCGGCGTTTTCCGCCTTCGCGTAGTATCTGGTTGGGGCCATCGGTTTCAATGATTTCCGCTAAATTCCGCAGGGGCACAGGGCCTCTTGGCGTTTCAATGAGTAGATCGGCCAATGCCGCCGTCGTGCGGGTTTCGTCAGGAAGCCGCAACACCACATCATAGCGTTTAAGTCCATCAACCACGCGGCTGACAATTTTGCCGTTCGACAGCGTCGCAATCGCGTCGGACACTGCTGCTGGCGTAATGCCGTAACTGCTCGCCCGCTCATAATCGATCCTCAGATCTAGCTGCGGCACGCGTACCTGTTTTTCAATTCGCAAATCGACGATGCCGGGAACGTCGGATATTGCCGCACGAAGCTGTTCAGCGCTTCCGCGCGCACCGTCCAGATCTTCGGCGAATATCTTGACAACGATCTGCGCTTGCACCCCCGAAAGTAAGTGGTCGATCCGGTGGCCAATCGGGGCTCCAACTGAAACCGAACCGGGCAGCACAGCGAGCTTACTGCGGATTGCCTCAGCAACCGCAGTCCGGTCCTCAGCGTCGGGTTTGAGCGCAACATCGATTTCGCTTGAATGAACGCCTTCAGCATGTTCATCAAGCTCGGCACGACCGGTCCGCCGACTGACGCTCTCGACCTGCGGTATTTGCAGCAATAGTTTCTCGGCGGTCGCCGCCAACTGGCTTGAGGCTTCTAGCGAGACGCCTGGTTCAAGTTGAAAACCGACAACAAAGCTACCTTCATTAAACGTTGGCAAGAACGCGCGTGGCAACAACAACGCTCCGCTGATAGCCAATAGGCTGACTATTATAGCGGTAATTAGCACGCCGCGAACGCGCGCAAAGCCCCACTCTAGAACGTACGAATTCAGTTTCTTAAGGCGCGTGACAACGCCTGATTCCTTCTCGGCATGAAGGGCTGCAAACTTTGGCAAGAGGTAATAGCAAAGCACTGGAGTTAGCGTCACGGCAGTGACGAAGCTTGCGAGGATCGACACAATATAAGCCTGGCCTAACGGCGCGAACAGGCGTCCTTCGACCCCCCCAAGAAAGAACAATGGCAGAAAGACAAGGATGATGATCGCGGTCGCATAAACAATGCCCGAGCGAACTTCACCTGACGCGTGGGCGATGACGACAAGCGATGATTGCGGTTCAGACGATGCAGCATTCTCTCGCAGACGGCGAAAGACGTTTTCTACATCGACGACAGCATCATCGACCAATTCTCCAATCGCGATAGCCAGACCGCCAAGTGTCATCGTATTTATCGACAAATCGAAAATGGAAAAAACGATCGCCGTGATTAATATCGATATCGGCAGGGATATTAGTGAGATTGCAGTCGTGCGGGAATTAAGAAGGAACAGGAAAAGCACGACCGCCACAACGATCGCCGCTTCGATCAACACTTTTTGGAGTGTGCCGATCGATGTTTCGATGAAATCTGCTTGACGGAACTGCACCTTGTCAGCCGTAATGCCGTCCGGTAGCGTTGCAGTTATTTCCCTTAAGGCAGTCTCCACTTGGGTTGTTACTGCGATCGTATCTGCTGTCGGCTGCTTCTGGACTGCGATAACCACCGCTGGCGCGCCATTATAACCTGCATCGCCCCGCCGGAAACCGGCTGCAAAACCAGCCGAGGCAACTTGCGAAAGTCTGACCGGGCCATTGGCATTTTCGCCAACAACCAACGCGCGCAGATCTTCGATCCGTGTCGACTGCGCAACACCCCGGATCAGATATTCCTTTTGAAACTGATCTACGAACCCGCCACCGCTGTTGGTACCGAATTCGCGCAATTGCCGGTCAATCTGATCAAGCGTTATGCCAAGTGCCGCCATTGCCGCCGGATCGGGCGAGACCCTATATTGCCGCACCTCGCCGCCAATCGGAATAACTTGTGCAACACCAGGGATTGTCAGCAAGCGAGGCCGTATCTGGAAGTCTGCAATTTCGCGCGCTTCCATCGGACTGGCTTTACCATAAGGAATCGCAACGAGCATGATTTCGCCCATAATCGACGTAACCGGTCCCATCTGGGGTACCGTGCTCGGCGGGATCTGTTCGCGAACGAGCGTCAGTCGTTCTGCGACTTGCTGGCGCGCTCGAAAGACATCTTCGCTCCAGTCAAATTCGACATAGACGACCGACAGTCCGATCCCCGAAACCGAGCGCACACGCTCAACACCAGGGACGCCGCTCATTGATGTTTCAATCGGGCGAGTTACCAGCGTTTCGACTTCAGGCGGAGCGAGACCCGGCGACTCAGTCAGTATCGTTACGACCGGACGATTAAGGTTAGGCAGAACGTCAACTGGCAGCCGACTTGCCGACAATAATCCCATCGCGATAAGCGCCACGGCGGCAAACAGAACGAGTATCCGGTTGCGCAGTGAAAAGGCGACAATGGCGTCAAACATACCTAGCGAACCTGACCGAGCAAAGTTGCTCCATTTGTCACCACACGTTCTTCAGCCTTGACCCCCGCTAATATCGCGACATGTCCAGCGTCAACCGGCGCGGTTGTTACGTTGCGCAGGGCGAAGGTTTCAGCGCGCGTCTTGACGAAAACCGAGGTTAAACCGTTAGAGCCACTTATCAACGACGCACGCGGCACGATCACCCCGGCGACGGGTTCGCCCAGCGGTGCCGCAAGTGTGACGCTCTCGTCAATGCGCAAACGTGGCGGCGCCCCCACAATGCGGAACAGTCCTTGTGCCGCCCGGCCCCGGTCCGCAAGGCCCGCGCCTTCGAATACCAGATCAAACGTAGCGCCGTCACTCGTCTTGCCGACCGCGCTCGCGCCTGCGGCTATAGGGCGTCGGTCGAACAAATTGGCTTCCACATACAGGCGTGAAGGATCGACAATCTCGAACAGAGTCGTTTGCGCCGCAACAACTTGGCCAACGCGAACGCCGCTTACCGAAATAACGCCGCTGATAGGAGCACGCAGCACTTCGCGTGCTGACGTCGCTTGGCCGAGTCCAGCCCGTCGCGATTGCAGGCCGCGCAGCGTAATCGCAGCCTCTTCAATTTCACGGCGCGGCACCACGCCTTCAAGCCGTCGGAGCCGTGCCGCACGATTGGAAGCGAGTGCTATTTGTTGATCGAGATCGCCCAGTTCGCGTGATAGCGAAGCGCGGTCGATCGCTTGAAGCGGCGGCTCAATGATCGCCAATATCTGTCCGGCACGCACCGATTGTCCGATGACTGCAATCCCCGAGGTGCCCGCAGTGACCCGCCCCCCTGTGGCACTTTGCACCAACCCACCACGACGCGGATCTGCGATAATCTGGCCAGTTAGATTGGCTGTCGGTGTTGTAACCCCATCCACTGCGACAATTGTGCGCAGACCGATAATCCGCTGAACACCCTTGGGCGCAAAAACGCCGCCATCAGGAAGCCGGGCGGCTGTATCGCCTCCTCCGCCTGGGGCTGTTGTGACGGGCGTGGTGGCGGCCGCGCTGTGATCCTCGTCGCCATGCGCCTGAATAGGGCGAGGCTGTAACAGCAATAACCCAAGCGCCAACACACCAATCGCGGCACCCGTCTTGCGCGAGCGCCAAAAGATCAAGCCGATAACAGCCAGCACTGCTATACCCGCCACAGCCAGCCAATATGTCCAACCACCACTGGCGGTCGCCGCGTCGACGTCAGGCACATTGAGTTCAGCCGAAAGCGATTCAACAGCCCCTGCGCGCGTAATGAGAAACGCCACTTGATGTGCGCCTGCGGTTTCCAGTTTAGCGTCGGACACTGTATATACGCCCCCCGCTAATTTCGCGGGTTGGCTTTTGCCATCAATTGTCACGTTCACATTGGCATTGGTTATCGGTGCATTGTCTGCCCAGCCGTCGATCCAGATCGTCATGTCGTCGGCGTTGACCGCCGCGACAAGTTCAATCGTTGCTGTGCGGGCCTCAATCCGCGGCTTTGCCCCTGTAGGTGCTGAGGCAACGGCAGCAGCGTCATGATCTTCATCGCCGTGCGCGTATGACGCTGACGGCGTGGACAGCAGTATTGCAGCAGCAATAGTCGCCATGAAAGACCTGAAAATCATGGCAATACACCCATAGCTTGGTTGACGTTGGAAACGGCGGCAGACTTAGCAACATGTGCAGCAACTAAATCACGTTCTGCGTCGAACAATGCCTGCCGCGCACGCAGAAATTCTATGTAGCCAATTTCACCTTCCTCTTGGCCGCGTTCGGTCAGCGCGAGGGCCTCGCGCAGACCAGACTCCCGCGCTTCGGCTTCAACAAGCGCCCGCTCTGCTACCGTAAGAAGCGCCAAGGCGGCACGTTGATCTGCCATTAAGCGCGTCCGAACGCGGGCCGCGTCAGCGGCAGCGGACAAAGCCTCGGCACGCGTGCCCGCCGCGTCCGCAACCGCACGCGAATCGCGACCTAGCGGAACTGCGAGACCGACAAGCAGTGCATCTGCGTAAGAACCACGGGGATCACTGCGTTCACGGCGCACGCCAATTGTGCCTTCGACCCTCGGCCGCGTGCTGAAACGTGCATAACCAGCCCTCGCCTCGGCAGCCTTGGCTCTAGCTTCTGCGGCAAGGAGTGTAGGATGGTCTTCGATGTCGGTGCTCGGAGACAGGGCTTCATCCCCAAAGCTGTCAGGGACATTGCCGATAAGCGCCTCGACGGCCGCCTGCGCATCGGCGAGATCACTTTCCGCAGCAGAAAGCCTACCCAATGCAGCGCCAAGATCGGCTTGTGCGACCAACAGATCGCGCTTTGCCTGCACTCCGGCCTCTACCAGCCGCTGAACTTGCTCTGCTTCTATTCGTGCCGTTGCGACATGTTGCTGTTCAATATCAATCACACGGCGCGCTCCAGCGAGCCGCCAATATGCCGAGCGAATATTTCCCGCCAGAGCAAGTTGCGTGGCCGCAAGTTCAGCACGTGCTGCATTACCGCTGAGCGTTGCAGCATTGACCCCCGCCCGCGCTTCACCCGGCCATTTTAGAGCCGTTGAGATACTGGCTTCCTGCTCAATAAGCCCGTCAAATCGAGTCAGAACATCACCGCGCAGAACTGGGGGACCAACAAATGGCCCCCTCGCAGCACGGCGCTGCGCGTCTGCCTGTGCCTGCAATTCGGGGCTGGCTGCGGTTTCGGGCAATCGCGCGGCAGCTTGCTCGTAGGCTTGGTGCAGCGATGTGGGCGGCGTACCATCTTGTGCCGATGCCGGTGCGGCCCACACAAAAGCCGCGCCAAGCGACGCGACCGCAATACCGAAGCTGTGTCGAACCATTTTCTGGTTCATCGAACGGTTATTTTCATCATACCTATAATACGCATGCAATTGGGAATACCCTCGAAAAAATTTTGCATTTTTATGATACCGCATCTTTCGAGTTTTTGGCACCAGTCGACCCATTCGAGCGTTGCAAACTTGACGGCTCCAAAGGACTGTCACGGTCCGGGTCAGGGTATCACTTCAGCATTGTATATCACCTCGGCATTTTAAAGTTCGTTGAACGTTTCGGCCAAAGCATCGTCATAGCTGTCGCCGACGCTGCCAGCCAATGTCTCACTGCCGGCCTCGGCAAGGCGCTTGGTTTATTTGATCGAGACATTTTGCCATTCGCGATCGCTGTGACGGATCAGCCCACCGCGAAGAACTGGCCGCCGATCGTGCAAAACCTACTCCAACGCATCGAGTACAAGCTGGCACGCGCAGTTCTGCTGCCCCACCAGCGCGTGATTTAGAGGGCGTAGACTTTCATCACAAACGCGAGATGAACGTACCCGGCTAAGGTCGAGACATAGGTCAAGCCCGAGACTCACGTTTGGTTGGGTCCCGTTCCATGGAACCGGCGGTACACGTGACTCAGCCGGTAGGGTGCCGCCTTGTCACTGGTCGTGGTGCGTGCCGGCTTGCCACGGATCGCCCTTGCGAAGCCGAGATCACGCATCCTCCGCTCCACCGCGCGGCAGGCAATGGCGTGTTTTTCCACGCGGCATCTGGCGCCAGACCTTGCAGACGCCTTAGTTTCTGTGGACATTTATCGCAACCAAAGGACGATGGCGGCGATGGTGACGACGGCGAGATAGTTGCGAGCGGTCTTTTCGAAGCGGGTGGCGACGCGCCTGAACTGCTTGAGACGCGAGAAGCAGCATTCGACGAGGTGGCGCTGGGCGTAGAGATGCTTGTCTAGCGGGTATTTGAACGTGCGCGACGGAGTGTTGGGGATGACGGCGACAGCGCCCTTGGCGGCGATGGCTTGGCGGAGGTGATCGGCGTCGTACGCCGTGTCGGCCATCACGACCTGCGCGGGCAGTTCCTCGATCAATGCACCTGCCTGGGGAGCATCGCCGCAGTGGCCGCCGGTAAGGGCAAGCCGGACCGGACAGCCCAAGCCTCTAACCGCCATGTGGATCTTGGTGCTCAGCCCACCTCGTGACCGACCAAGGGCCTGATCTTCAGGCCCCCTTTTTGGCACCCGCCGCGTGTTGGTGGGCGCGAACGACGGTTGAGTCGACGATCAGATACTCGAAGTCCGGGTCATCGGACATCGCATCGAACATGCGCCACCAGACCCCCTTGGCGCTCCACCTGCTGAACCGGCGGAACACGCTGTTCCAGTCGCCAAAGACCTCGGGAAGATCGCGCCAGGGAGAACCGGTGAGCACAATCCATAGCACGCCCTCAACAAACATCCGATTGTCGCGGCCCGTCGAGCCACGCTGATCCGATCGTCCGATAATAAACGGTGCCATCCGCGCCCAAGCCACGTCGCTGAGCACCAGCCGATCCAGAACACCCAAGGCAACCTCCAAAAGTAACCTTGAATCAGATTTCAGTGCAAATGTGAATCCCAAGAGTCCACACTACCTAGGGCGTTTTTCGATCATTCCGGGTCATATCCGCAAGAGCTGAAGTAGTTGGCGCATTCGGAGGGGTGGAAGATGTCGACGAGCTTCCCGATGAGATCCCACAGGCCGCCGACGGTTCGCTCACCGATTTTGCGGAGCATGGCCTTGAGGCGGGAGAAGGCCTTTTCGATCGGATTGAAGTCGGGGCTGTAGGGCGGCAGGAAGCGCAACCTTGCCCCCGCCGCCTCGATCCGGTCACGGACCGAAGCGCGCTTATGTCTAGACAGGTTGTCCATGATCACAACGTCGCCAGGCCGCAACTCCGGCACTAGCACCTTGGACACATAGGCCTCGAACCAGTCCCCGTTGATCGGGCCGTCGAGCACCATCGGCGCGGCCATGCCGGTCATGCGCAGGCCCGCCACCAGAGTGGTGGTTTTGCGGTGACCGTGAGGAAAGCCCATCCGCAAGCGCTCGCCCTTCAGGCAGCGGCCATGGCTGCGGGTCATGTTGGTAGCGGTCCAGGTCTCATCGATGAATACGAGACGCACAGGCTCCAGATCGATCTGGCCTTCGAACCATTCATGACGCTGCTTCAGGACGTCGGGTCGGTCTTGCTCGATAGCATGGCCAGGCTTT
>NZ_LSKQ01000248.1 GCF_001557115.1 Erythrobacter sp. CCH5-A1 | reverse complement strand
AACACCAGGCAAGTTCCACCATCTGCACACGTGTGCTTCGGTTACCGGCTTTGCTGATGCCTTGATCACGCGAAACGTCGCCGCTGGCGAAGGGCGCCGGAGCTAACCCAAGGAAGGCCGCGACGTGTCGTCGGCTTTCGAACTTTCGGCAGAAAACCTCTGCGACCAACATTGCCGCGCTGTTCGGGCCAATACCCTTCAGCTGCTCGAGGCGAACCGCTTTATCGCGGCATGGAAAGGTGGACTCTTCATCGAGCACAACTTGGGCGCGGTCCCTCTCGATGTCCTTGATCTGATCGTTGAGCAACGCGAGCCGTTCGAAACAGCGCTCA
>NZ_LSKQ01000025.1 GCF_001557115.1 Erythrobacter sp. CCH5-A1 | reverse complement strand
GGCTTGGGGGGCACCGGAGCCGCGCGCGGCGCAGGCTCGGGATTGGCAGCCTCGGGCGCGGGGGCAGGGTTGATGTCGATCGTCGGGGCGGCCGCCATGCGGCTCTCGCTCACCGGATCGGGCGCGGCCTCCTCCAGCCCCACCTCGGTCGTCAGGCTCACATTGATCCGCTCGGGGAACACCTCGACCTCGCTGCGCATCGTCTGCATCGCCAGCACGCCCACCAGCGCGCCATGCAGCAGCACAGCGGCGCCGAGGCCGATCTTCTCTTCGTTCCTGAGCGCGATGTCTCCCATCATTTCCTCGGTTATGGGGCGCTAACTGAACCGTCGGTGACCAGCGAGATCGAGGTGAAGCCTGCGCGGCCCAGCTCGCCCATAACCTGCATCACTCTGCCGTAATCGAGGCTGCGGTCGCCGCGCAGCACCACCAGCGGCGACTCGCCCCCGCGTTGCAGCGCCTCGAGCGCGGCGGGAAGCCCCCCGGCGGGCACGGGCGCATCCTCGATATAGATCGTGCCCGCCGCATCGATCGAGACGGTGATCTGGTCGGGCTTCTCCTCCACCGGCGCGGCGCGGCTTTCGGGGAGTTCGACGGGCACGCCCACCGCAGGCAGCGTCACCGTCACCATGAAGATGATCAGCAGCACCAGCATCACGTCGACCAGCGGCGTGACGTTGATCTCCGACATGGCGGCGCGGCGGGAGCGCTTGCCGCCTTTGCGCCCTCGGGAAGAAAGACCCATTCCCATCAGGCGCGGTCCAATTCCCGGCTCAGCCCCGTGTGGAGCTTGTCGGCGAACCGCTGGAGCCCCGCCTCATACCGGTCCACCGCGCTGCCGAAACGGTTGTAGGCAATCACCGCCGGGATCGCGGCGAACAGGCCGATGGCGGTCGCGAACAGCGCCTCGGCAATGCCGGGGGCCACCACCGCCAGTGAGGCGCTCTGCTGCGCGCCGATCTGGAAGAACGAGGCCATGATCCCCCACACCGTCCCGAACAGGCCGACGAAGGGCGCGACCGAACCGACGGTGGCGAGGAAATTGAGGCGCCCGGCGAGATCGTCGGCTTCCTCGGCGATCTGGCTGTCCATCACCGCCGCGATGCGCTGGCGGGCAGCATCGCGGTCGACCGGCTGCTTGGCGGTCGATTTGCGCCACTCGTCGATCCCCGCGGCAGCAATCCGTGCGGCGGGCACTTCCTTTCTCACCTGCTTGGTGAGCAGGCTCTCGCGGTTCTGCTGTTCCCAGAACTCGGCTTCGTATTCGCGCGATTTCTTCGACAGCCCCCCGATCCTGAGGGAGAAGGAGACGATGATCGTCCACACCCACACGCTGGCGAGGATCAGCCCGGCCATCACCGCCTGCACGATGATATCGGCCTCGATGAACAGCTCGACCGGATCGAGCCGGGTCGGAGCGGTGGCAGCGGCGGCAAGCAGATCGAACGTCACGGGGTCACTGGTCCTCGTTCATGAAGGCGGCAAAGGCGGCGCGCCATGCAGCGGGTTGACGGCGCGGGCGCCCGTCTAGCGTGATGAAGCCGACGCGCAAACTAGCCTCGCACAGGATTTGCGTACCTCGCCGCGCAATCTGGTGCATCCGGCACGAGGCCGCGCCAAGCTCGGTGCAGCGGGTTTCGATCACCACGTCGTCATCGAGCCGCGCGGGCGCCACGTATTTCAGATTGACCTCGCTGAGCGCATAGGCGCCCTCCCCTTGCTCGATCGCGGCACGCTGGTCGATGCCGAGCATCCGCAGGAGATCGGAGCGCGCCCGCTCGAACCAGCGCAGGTAATTGGCGTGGTAGGTGATCCCCGACAGGTCGGTGTCCTCGTAATAGACGCGCACCGCATAGAGGTGCCGCGCGCCATCGAGGACGCCGCCGGGGGGAGTGGGAGAGGTCATCGCGCCATCCCATGCCTGCCCCGTGTGAAGCCGCGATGAACGTTCACCGCCGCGCGATCATCGGGCCCAGGGGCTGGCCGCCGAAAATGTGGACGTGAAGGTGCGGCACTTCCTGCCCGCCATGCGCGCCGATATTGGCGAGCAGGCGGTAGCCGGGCTCGACCAGCCCCTTCATCCGCGCCACTTCCCCCACCGCGCGCACGAAGCCGGCGATTTCGGCATCGGAGGCTTTTGCCGAAAAGTCGTCCCAGCTGACGTAGCGGCCCTTGGGGATCACCAGCGTGTGGATCTCGGCCTGCGGGTTGATATCCTCGAAGGCGAGGGCATGGTCGTCCTCGTAGACCTTTCGCGAGGGGATTTCCCCGCGCAGGATCTTCGCGAAGATGTTGTTGTCGTCATAGGGCAGGGTCGGGTCGATCGGCATTTTCTACTCCGTGCGTGCGGCTTTCTCGACGAGTCCCGAGAGCCCTTCGCGGCGGTCGAGTTCGGCGAGCACCTGTTCGAGCGGCACGCCCTTTTCGGCGAGCAGCACCATCAGGTGGAAGAGGAGATCGGCAGCCTCGCCCACCAGTTCCTGCGCGTCACCGACAAGCGCGGCGATCACGGTCTCGGTCGCCTCCTCACCCACTTTCTGCGCGATCTTCATGATGCCTTTGTGGTGGAGCTTCGCCACATAGCTCTCCTCCGGCGAGGCGGTGAGGCGCTGGGCGATGGTCGCTTCGAGGCGGGCGAGGGTTTCGGACATGTGTTCAATTCTCGTCATTGCGAGCGCCGCAGGCGCGCGGCAATCCATGGTCGGACGTTGCCGCGAGCGGCACGGTCAGTCCATGGGTTGCTTCGCTACGCTCGCAATGACGAATGTTCAACCGCGCGCGGGCAAGCCCGCTGCCCGTAGCGCCGCGTGGGCCTCGGCGATGGTGTGGTGGCCGAAGTGGAAGATGCTCGCGGCGAGCACCGCGCTGGCGTGGCCCTCGGTCACACCCGCCACGAGATGCTCGAGGCTCCCCACCCCGCCGCTGGCGATCACCGGCACGCTGACCGCATCGGCGATCTCGCGGGTCAGGGCGAGGTCGTAGCCGCGCTGGGTGCCGTCCCCGTCCATGCTCGTCACCAGCAATTCGCCCGCGCCGAGGTCTGCAACCTTCATCGCATATTCCACCGCATCGATCCCCGTCGGCTTCCTGCCGCCGTGCGTAAAGATTTCCCAGTTCCCGCGCGGCGTCCGGCGCGCGTCGACGCTGGCGACGACGCACTGGCTGCCGAACTTCGCGGCGATCTCGCCCACCAGCTCGGGCCGGGCGACGGCGGCGGAGTTGACCGCGACCTTGTCCGCCCCCGCCAGCAGCAGCGCGCGCGCATCCTCGGCGCTCCGCACCCCGCCGCCGACCGTCAGCGGCATGAAGCACACCTCCGCCGTGCGCCGCACCATGTCGAGCAGCGTCCCGCGGCCTTCGTGGCTGGCGGAGATGTCGAGGAAACACAGCTCGTCCGCTCCGGCAGCGTCATAGGCGCGCGCCTGCTCGACCGGATCGCCCGCGTCCTTCAAGTCGACGAAATTGACGCCCTTGACCACGCGGCCATCGGCCACGTCGAGGCAGGGGATGACACGGATGCGGACGGTCATGAGAACATCTCAGAAAGAAGAAAATAGATGCATGTGATCGCGATGATGCTCAATATCGTCCCGTGGAACGCAAGCACGGCCCAGAAGTCGTAGTTCCCTGGCGACCGCACCTTGCGACCGAAACTACTCCAATCGATAACCCCGGATCGCAGGGATTGCGCAACGAACCAGAGTTGCACCAGACAGAAGACGAGCCCGCCGGCCAGTAGAAGCGTCTTCACGCCCGCCCCTCGGCCTTTCGGCCCATCGCAATCGCGGCGGCCAGGTCGAGCCGGCCTTCATAGAGCGCGCGGCCCGTGATCACCCCCTCGATCCCCTCGTGCGCGTGGAGCGAGAGGATGTGGATGTCGTCCAGCCCCTTCACGCCGCCGCTGGCGATCACCGGAATGTCGACGCGGCGGGCGAGGTCCACGGTGGCCTCGATGTTCACGCCTTTCAGCAGGCCATCGCGGCCGATGTCGGTGAACAGCAGCGAGGCGACGCCTGCATCCTCGAAGCGGCGGGCGAGGTCGGTGACGGGGACGTCGGAGACTTCCGCCCAGCCCTCGGTAGCCACCATGCCGTCCTTGGCGTCGACCGCGACAACGATGCCGTTCTCCCATTCGCGCGCCATATCGCGCACGAAATCGGGGTTCTTGAGCGCTGCCGAGCCCATCACCACCCGCGCAACGCCGAGGTTGAACCAGCCCTCCACGGCCTTGGCATCACGGATGCCGCCGCCGAGTTGCACATAGCCGGGGAAGGCCTTGACGATGGCTTCCACGGCTTCGCGGTTGCGGCTTTCGCCCGCAAAGCTGCCGTCGAGGTCGACCACATGGAGGTGCTCCGCCCCGGCCTCGGCGAAGATCAGCGCCTGCGCGGCGGGATCATCGCCGTAGATCGTGGCACGGTCCATGTCGCCCTCGGCGAGGCGCACGACCTGGCCACCCTTGAGGTCGATGGCGGGGAAGATGATCACGGATACCACTCCAGAAAGCGCCGGAGCGTGGCGAGGCCATAGGCCTGGCTCTTCTCCGGGTGAAACTGCACGCCGATGATGTTGTCGCGGGCGACCGCCGCCACCAACCCCTCGCCGTGGTCGGTCATCGCGGCGACATGGTGCGGATCGCTTGCGGCGAAGTGGTAGGAGTGGAGGAAATAGGCCTCCCCCTCTTCGATAACGGCATGGTCCTTGGCATGGGGTAGCATGGCGACATCGTTCCAGCCCATGTGCGGCACCTTGATCGCGGGGTCGGTGGGCTGGATCAGCCGCACCTCGCCCGGGATCCAGCCGAGGCCGGGATGCGCGCCGAACTCGAGGCCCCGCTCCGCCAGCAATTGCATCCCCACGCAGATGCCGAGGAACGGCGCCCCGCCGACCTGCACCCGCTCGGTCATCGCCTCCACCATGCCCGGTAGCGCGCCCAGCCCCTCGGCACAGGCGCGGAAGGCGCCGACGCCGGGGAGCACGATCCGGTCCGCCGCGCGCACCACATAGGGATCGGCGGTGACAGTGACGCTCGCGCCCGCCGCCTTCAGCGCGTTGTGGACGGAGTGGAGATTGCCCGCGCCGTAATCGACCAAGGCAACGACTTCACCCACCGAGCTGCCCCTTGGTGCTCGGAATCGCGCCGCCCTTCCTCGGGTCGCGCTCCACCGCCTGCCGCATCGCCCTCGCAAAACCCTTGTAGAGGCTCTCGCAGATGTGGTGGTTGTTGGTGCCGTAGAGCAGCTCCATGTGCAGCGTGATCCCCGCCGCCTGCGAAACCGAGTGGAACCAGTGCTCGATCAGCTCGGTGTCCCATTCGCCCAAGCGTTCCTGCGTGAACCTGGCCTTCCACACGAGGTAGGGCCGCCCGGAAATGTCCAGGGCAACCCGCGACAAGGTCTCGTCCATCGGCGAATAGGCCGCGCCGTAGCGACCGATCCCGGCCTTGTCGCCCAGCGCCTGGCTGATCGCCTGCCCGAGCGCGATCGCCGAATCCTCGGTGGTGTGGTGCTGGTCGACATGGAGGTCGCCCTCCACCTTCATCGTCACGTCGATCAGCGAATGGCGGCTGAACTGTTCCACCATGTGATCGAGAAAGCCGATCCCGGTCGATACGTCATAGGCGCCGGTCCCGTCGAGATTGACGGCGATGGCGATCTTGGTCTCGGTGGTGTTTCGCTCAACCGAGCCGGTGCGGGCGGTAATGCTGGCCATGCCCCGCGCTATAGTCGGCTGCGCCCGCATGACAAGCGGGCGGCGAATGCGGAGCATGGGCTGCAAATCTCGCGAGACACGCGGAAGGTGCCAAACCTCTTGACCAAGCGGGCGCGCGGCGGCACCAACCGTCAAGCCATGAACGCCGACACGCCCGACAGCCTGATCCCCTACGACGAGATCGTGCAGGAAGCCCTGCGCGCCGTTGTCGGCCGGGTGCTGGGCTCGATCGTCAGCGGCGGGGGCAACCTGCCGGGGGCGCATCACTTCTATATCACCTTCAAGACTGCCGCGCCCGGCGTCTCCATCCCGCCGCACCTGCGCGAACGGTTCCCGGACGAGATGACAATCGTCCTCCAGAACAAGTTCTGGGACCTGGAGGTCCTGCCGCAGAGCTTCTCGGTCAGCCTCACCTTCAACCAGGTGCCCGCCAAGCTGACGATCCCCTTCGCCGCGATCACCGCCTTTGTCGATCCGGCGGTCGATTTCGGCCTCCAGTTCCAGGCCGCGGCCGGCGAGCTCGAGCCCGAAGCGCACGAGGACGCGGAGAACGATGGGCCGGACACCGATCCCGACGGCTCGAACGTCGTCTCGATCGATTTCGGGCGCAAGAAATAGGCGCCTGATGGCGGGGGCCGGACGGACAGGCAGGGGCAAGCGCGGCAAACTCGCCACGCCTGCCGCCGACACGGCCGAACCGCCCAAGCC
>NZ_LSKQ01000247.1 GCF_001557115.1 Erythrobacter sp. CCH5-A1 | reverse complement strand
GCGCAGGCTCGCTGATCAAGATCATCTGGCACGACGGGATCGGCATGTCGCTCTACGCCAAGCGGCTCGAGAAGGGGCGGTTCGTGTGGCCTTCGGCGAGCGAGGGAACGGTGTCGCTGACGCCCTCGCAACTGGCCTGCTTGCTGGAGGGGATCGACTGGCGCAACCCGCAGTATACATGGCGGCCGCAAAGCGCCGGATAGTCAGCAGATGCGGGCATTTTGCCCTTGCGGAAGGGTGCCGCGCATGATTCACTCTCCTGCATGGAAGCCGCCATCTCGCCCCTTCCGGACGACGTTGAAGCGCTCAAGGCGCTGGTGGTGGCGATGGCCCGCAAGGCCGACGAGGCAGAGGCCAAGCTCGCCAACGCCCATGCCCGCGAGAGCGCCATCGAGGCGCTGATTGCCCACCTCAAGCTGCAGATCGCCAAGCTGAAGCGCGAGCAGTATGGCCCCAGCG
>NZ_LSKQ01000246.1 GCF_001557115.1 Erythrobacter sp. CCH5-A1 | reverse complement strand
CCGACGAGGCGGATGATGCTGTCCTCGTTGGGGAAGATGCCGACGACATCGGCGCGGCGCTTCACTTCCTTGTTCAGGCGCTCCAGCGGATTGGTGCTGTGGAGCTTGACCCGGTGCTGTTCGGGGAAGGTCATGTAGGCCAGCACGTCATGCTCGGCTTCATCCATGCAGGTGCCGAGCTTCGGCCAGCGGGCGCGCAACTGGTCGGCAACCTGCCGCCAGACCTGTGTCGCGGCGGCATGATCGGGCTGGAGGAAGACCTGGCGGATGGCGGCGGCGACGACCGTGTTCTGGCCCTTGGGGACGTAGGCCAGCGCATTGCGCATGAAGTGGACGCGGCAGCGCTGCCAGGTGGCGCT
>NZ_LSKQ01000245.1 GCF_001557115.1 Erythrobacter sp. CCH5-A1 | reverse complement strand
GAAAATGCCGCCCGCTGGCCACACACGAATTTACACCACATTGACGGACACGACCTTGATGCGCGGTTACGGCGTGCGCGCGATGCTTCTGCTCCAGGATCCCTCGCAGCTGCGACAACTTTATCCGAACGACTATCAGACGATCGTCAACAACTGCGCGATTCTGATGACTTTCGGGCATCAGTCGTTCGCCATGTCTCGCGATATGGCGATGCTATTGGGTGATGTCAGCGAGGATGAACTCTTCGACATGCGACCAGACAGGATGGCGGTCAGGATGAGTGGTCAGCGCACGGCGTTTGTCAAACGCATCAACTACCTTACCGATCCGCTGTTTACCGGGCTTTACGGCACCAACCCAATGGCTCCGCGCCGCCCTCAAAATACGTCGGCGTTGGAGCGTTGAAATGCGAGATCGGCCATGTGCCTAGAAAAGGGCACTGCAATCATTACGGGCGCTCGGTCCGGAATCACGTCCGCCTTTATGCGCACGGCCCCCAGCCAAAGGTTGACCACTGCTCTTGCGGCCGGCCCGGCATCTACGTCGTGCTCGATCACAATATGCATATTCGGATCGCGCAACACATCGTCCAGGTCAACATTACCAGGGGACAATGCACGTCGCAGTCCGGGCTGCTGAAATTCACGCAGGGGTCGCACTGCGGCAGCAGCAATACGATCCCGTGTGGCAATACTCGTCGGCTCATCTGCAGCGCGTTTCATTTCCAGAAATGCCGCAAGGGCTCGGTATTCAGGACTATCGGTTGCCGAGATGGCAGCAAGCCGGTCTGCCATCATCGCAAATGCCATGACCGGGTCGTCCAGCACGTTGCCGGGGTCATTCCTTCCGCTCACTTCGGAAAGATAACGCCAGACATCGTCGAGTCGTGTGAGATCACGCAGGGATTCAAGCCGGAAATTGGCCAGCATGCCGATCAAGGCACCCAGTATCTGGCGTGCCTCGCGTTCCTCAGCGATCGTGACGTGCGTTGAAGTGCCGGCATGGAGAATGTTGGCGAAGGTAGCTGCGATGTCCTGTCGGCGAGCTCCATCGCCCGATAGAACGGACATTGGATTGAGCGACCAGCCAGTCGGCCGATCCACGGCAAGCACGATCCGGCGCCCGGTTCTAGCTACGGAACTGGGGTGCCCTTTCGGCACGACTTCGACTAGCGGGCCCGCGTGTTTGCGCCATGGAGCCGACGCCGCTGCGCGACGCGGTTGCGCAGGAACAAGAGCGCGTTCTGCAGAACCACCTTGGTTTAGGATTATCTCCTGCGTTCCGTCGAAGGGGATCACCGCCGGACGCTGGCGCCGCCAACTCGAAGCTGAAACGGCCTCCCTCGCATTTAGCCCATCTTATTCACCGGCGATGTCGTGAAGGGTTGGCGGGAGTGGTGTA
>NZ_LSKQ01000244.1 GCF_001557115.1 Erythrobacter sp. CCH5-A1 | reverse complement strand
TGGGTGATGGGGTGGACGCCCCCCGACGGCATCGATGTGCCATAGTGGAGGTGTTGAACACCACTAGAAGGAGGCGTCCATGGCAGAGGTTAGCACGATTGGGTTGGATATTGCGAAAGCTGTTTTTCATGCGCACGGCGCTGATGCGCGCGGGCAGATGGTGTTCAGCCGGCGGCTGACCCGGGCGAAGCTGCTGGAGTTCTTCGCTACGCAGCCGCGGTGTGTGGTCGCGCTTGAGGCCTGCGGCGGCGCGCATCACTGGGCCCGCGAGATTAGCGCGCTGGGGCATGAAGTGAAGCTGATCCCGCCGGCTTACGTGAAGCCGTTCGTGAAGCGTTCGAAGAGCGATGCGATCGATGCCGAGGCGATCTGCGAGGCAGCCCAGCGCCCGAGCATGCGCTATGCCGCGATCAAGACCGAAGCGCAGCAGGCTGCTGGCATGGTGTTTCGCACGCGCGATCTGCTGGTGCGCCAGCGCACGCAGCTGATCAATGCGATCCGGGGTCATCTCACCGAGTTCGGATGGGTTGCGCCCAAGGGGCCCTCGCACATCAGCGTGCTGGCAAGCCTGCTTGAGGAAGGCGAGGAGATCGGCGCATCGCTGCCCAAGGCGGCACGCACGATGTTCCTGGTGATGACCGGCCAGCTCGAGCAGCTGAACGAACAGGTCGCGCTGCTCGACAAGGAGATCGCCACGCGTGCCCGCGAGGATGAAGCAGCCCGGCGGTTGATGACCATCCCCGGCATCGGGCCGATCACCGCAACCGCGCTGCTTGCTCTTGCCCCGCCAGTAGAGGGCTTTGCCAGAGGCCGCGACTTTGCAGCCTGGCTCGGGCTTACACCGCGACAACACTCAACCGGCGGCAAGGAGAGGCTCGGCTCGATCTCGAAGATGGGTGAGCGCACACTGCGACGGCTACTGATCATCGGCAGCAGCGCGGTGGTACTACAGGCCAGCAAGCGCGGCACCCCGCGCGGCTCATGGCTCGAGCAGATGCTGGCCAGAAAGCCGCGCATGCTGGTCACGGTCGCGCTGGCGAACAAGACTGCACGGATCATCTGGGCGGTCCTGACGAAGGGTGAGGATTACAAGGCTCCGGTCGCGGCAGCAGCGTAAGCTGAGGCGGACCAGAGGTCGTCGGTAGAGGTAAGAGATCGAAGGAGGGTATGGCACCACAGTCGGCGAGACGGGACCGGAAAACCAGTGCTTCCCACAGTGCCTTAGAGCACGCCTGGGTGATGTGGATCCGGTTCGCGAACTCCCATACGGGCCAGCGGCACAGCGCCGCGAAAACAGGCCGGACAGATGGCAGCATCCGACTACCGCCAAGACCCGAATTTACTCTTGCATCTTTCGGGGCGTCCACAGATG
>NZ_LSKQ01000243.1 GCF_001557115.1 Erythrobacter sp. CCH5-A1 | reverse complement strand
GCCTTCGAGGGCGGCGAGCCCTTCGGCCTCCGGCTCTCCCTGACGCAGGACGAGCGCGGGCGGAACGTGGGGCGGATCGCCTGAGTCCCCCCCCTCGGGGGGTAGGGGGTGGGGGCTCCCCCGCCAGCGGCCACGTGCGAGGCCTCCGGCCGAGCCCCCGCCACTCTCGCCACCCGGCCCATGCCGCCTTGCGCGAATCGGCAGCTTGCAGTAAGTAGTTTCAATTGAAACTATCTCGCCAGCGGGGACCGATCCGATGAATGCTAGCCAGAAGATGGAAGGGGCGACCGACCTCTTCGACAATCCCGCGGGCCTCGACGGGTTCGAATTCGTCGAGTTCTGCGCGCCGGAGAAGGGCGTGCTCGAGCCGGTGTTCGAGGCGATGGGCTTTACCCGCGTCGCGCAGCACCGCTCGAAGGACGTGCACCTGTGGCGGCAGGGCGGCATCAACCTCATCGCCAATTACGAGCCGCGCTCGGCCGCGTGGTATTTCGCCCGCGAACACGGCCCCTCGGCCTGCGGCATGGCGTTCCGCGTGCGCGATGCCGCCAAGGCCTATGACCACCTTATCTCCAAGGGCGCGGAACCCGTCGCCGTCCAGACCGGCGTGATGGAACTGCGCATCCCCGCGATCCGCGGTATCGGCGGGGCGATCCTCTATCTCGTGGATCGCTATGCCGGCGCGGAGAAGGGCAACAACCTCACCATCTACGACATCGATTTCGAATACCTCCCCGGCGTGGACCCGCAGCCGCAAGGCGCGGGCTTCCACACCATCGATCACCTGACACACAACGTCTACACCGGCCGCATGAAGTATTGGGCCGACTACTACGAGACCCTGTTCAACTTCCGCGAGATCCGCTTCTTCGACATCAAGGGCGAATACACCGGCCTCACCAGCAAGGCCCTGACCGCCCCCGACGGCAAGATCCGCATCCCGCTCAACGAGGAAGGCGAGGGCGGCAAGGGCCAGATCGAGGAGTTCCTGCGCGCCTTCAACGGCGAGGGCATCCAGCACATCGCGCTCATCTGCGACGACCTGCTGGCCTGCTGGGACCGCCTGCAGACACTCGGCGTCCCCTTCATGACCGCGCCGCCTGCGACCTATTACGACATGCTCGACGAGCGCCTGCCCGGCCACGGCGAGGATGTCGAGGCGCTGAAGATGCGCGGCATCCTCCTGGACGGCACCACCGAAGGCGGCCAGCCCCGCCTCCTCCTGCAAATCTTCGCGCAGGCGCAGGTCGGGCCGGTGTTCTTCGAGTTCATCCAGAGAAAGGGCGACGAGGGCTTCGGCGAAGGCAACTTCAAGGCCCTGTTCGAAAGCATGGAGCGCGACCAGATCATCCGCGGCGTGCTCAATGTCGAGGAGCCGGCGGAGTGATCACCGCGCGGCAGGTCCTTGCCGCGATCCTGCTGCTCGGCCTTGCGGCGTGCGGCGTGGCCGGCGCGCAGGCCGACAAGGCCGACCCCGCTGCGGGCAAGGCGCGCGCCGATCTCTACCAGTGCGAAGGCTGCGAAGGCGCGCTCGAGGCCGACGGCGCTACGCTCGCGAGCCATGCCGACATGGCGCCTGACGGCGAACCCGGCGAGCCGCTGCGCGTCGCGGGGACGGTCTATGCCGCCGGTGGCAAGACACCCGCCGCCGGCGTGGTGATCTATGCCTACCAGACCAACGCCGAAGGGCTTTACGCGAACGGGACACCCGGGACCGAAGCCTCGCGCCGCCACGGCCGGCTGCGTGGCTGGGTGAAGACCGGCGCGGACGGACGCTACAGCTTCGACACGATCAAGCCCGCCCCCTACCCTAACGACACGATCCCCGCACACATCCACTTCACGATCCTCGAGCCGGGCAAGCGCCCCTACTGGATCGACGACATCGTGTTTGAAGGCGAGTTCGGCGTGACCGACGCCTATCGCAGCGGCATGACCAACAAGGGCGGCAACGGCATCGTCCCGGCCATCCGCGACGCGCGCGGCGTGTGGCAGGTAACCCGCGACATCATCCTTGAACGCCATCCCGATTGAGAGAGCAGAGCGCCATGACCCACCCCGTGAACCTCGCCGGCATCCACCACGCCGCGTACCGCTGCAAGGACGCGAAGGAGACCGTGGAGTGGTACGCCCGCGTGCTCGGCATGACCTACACCACCGCCTTTGCCGAGGACCACGTGCCCTCGACGGGCGAATATGATCCCTACATGCACATCTTCCTCGATGCGGGGAACGGCAACATTCTGGCGTTCTTCGAGCTGCCGAACCAGCCGGAGATGGGCAAGGATCCGAACACCCCGGCGTGGGTACAGCATCTGGCGCTGAAGGTGCCTAGCGAAGAGGCGCTGCTGGCGGCCAAGGCGCATATCGAAGCGCAGGGGATCGACGTGCTGGGCCCGACACATCACGGCATTTTCAAGTCGATCTATTTCTTCGACCCCAACGGCCACCGCGTGGAACTCGCCGCCGATATCGGCACAGCCGAGCAATATGCCGAGCTCGCCCGCGTCGCCCCGGTGATGCTGGAGGAATGGTCGCAAACCAAGACCGCCCCGCGTCATGCCGACTGGCTCCACGAAATCGCCCGCGCGGAACACGCGGCGAAGGCGTGAGCTTCGACATTTGATCTGACGCAAAGCGCAGTCACGCCGTCTCCCCCACCTTGGGCCATCCAAGAAGGGGGAGTCGGCCCATGCGCATCCTGTTCGTCCATCCCAACTACCGCTCCGGTGGGGCCGAGATCGCAGGGACATGGCCGCCCGCCTGGGTCGCCTATCTGACCGGGCCGTTGAAGCGCGCGGGGTTCGACGACATCACTTTCATCGACGCCATGACGGAAGGGTTGTCGGACGACGAGCTGCGCCAGCGCATGACTGCGCTCCAGCCCGATGTGGTCGGCACGACCGCGATCACACCCTCGATCTACGCAGCCGAACGTGTGCTGGAGATTGCCGCGCTGCATGTGCCGCAGGCGGTGCGGGTGCTGGGCGGGATTCATGCGACCTTCATGTACCAGCAGGTGCTCGCCGAGGCGCCCCACATCGACGTGATCGTGCGCGGCGAGGGGGAGGAGATCGCGGTCGAACTGTTCACGGCGATCGAGCAGGGCCGCTGGCCCAGGGACGCGCGCGCCATCAAGGGCCTCGCCTTCCGCGAGGGCGAGCAGGTGGTCGCCACCGAGGCCGCCGACACCATCAAGGACATGAGTTCCATCAAGCCCGACTGGGACATCCTCGACTGGAACCAGTACACCTACATCCCGCTCGGCACCCGTGTCGCCATCCCCAACCTCGCGCGCGGCTGCCCCTTCACCTGCTCGTTCTGCTCGCAGTGGAAGTTCTGGCGGGACTATCGCGTTCGCGACCCGAAAGACGTGGTCGACGAGATTCAGGAGCTCCACGAAAAGCACGGCGTCGGCTTCTTCATCCTCGCCGACGAAGAACCGACCATCAATCGCAAGACCTTCATCAAGTTCTGTCAGGAGCTGATCGACCGCGGGCTGCCCGACAAGGTGAAATGGGGCATCAACACCCGCGTCACCGATATCTACCGCGACAAGGAATTGCTGCCCTTCTATCGCAAGGCTGGCCTCGTCCACGTCAGCCTCGGCACCGAGGCGGCGGCGCAGATGAAGCTCGACCGGTTCAACAAGGAAACCAAGGTCGAGGAGAACAAGCAGGCGATCAAGCTGCTGCGCGATGCGGACATCTTCGTCGAGGCGCAGTTCATCGTCGGGCTGGACAATGAGACCCCCGAGACGCTCGAGGACACCTTCCAGATGGCGTGGGACTGGCAGCCCGATCTCGCCAACTGGGCGATGTACACCCCCTGGCCCTACACCCCGCTGTTCGAGACGCTGAAGGACCAGGTCGAGGTCCACGATTTCTCGAAGTACAATTTCGTGACGCCGATCATGAAGCCCGCCGCGATGGAGCGCGGGGAGCTGCTCGACGGGGTGATGAAGAACTACCGCCGCTTCTACAGCCGCAAGGCGCTGTTCCACTATCCGTGGCGCGGCACCGGCTTCCGGCGGCGCTATCTGCTGGGGTGCCTGTGGGCCTTCCTGCGCGCAGGGTTCAAGCGCACCTTCTACGATCTCGGCAAGGCGGGCTACTGGGGGCCGCAGACCAAGAAACAGCTCGACTGGCATTTCGACGAAAGCCGCCTCGCCGCCGCCGATGCCGCAACCGACTGGGAGACCAATGCCGACAAGGCCGCACAGGCGGCCGAGCGCCGCGAGGCGGTTCGCGCGCAGATGAAGCTGCGGGGTGAAGAACGCCGGCGGGATCGGATCAATGTCGATTGAGCGGCGCATCCTCGGGCGGCGGCGCGCGGAGCCGCTGATCGGGCCCAATGCGGTGCTCAAGACGGTCGAGGTGATGGAGGAGCGGCTCGGCCAAGCCGGTACCGCGGCCATCCTCGCCGATGCGCAGATCACCCGGCTCCCCTCGGGCGAGCACATGATCCCTGAGATCGAGGCGCTCAGGCTCCACCGCTGGCTTGCGTTGCACGATCCGATGGGCGCCTTGGAAATCGCCGAGGAGGCGGGCGCGCGCACGGCGGACTACATCATCGCCCACCGCATCCCGCGCGCGGCGGGCTGGCTGCTGCGCCGTCTGCCCGCGCGTGCCGCCGCGCCGCTGCTGATGGCCGCGATCCGCAAGCATGCCTGGACCTTCGTGGGCGCGGGCGCCTTCGCTCCGGCGGATGCCTGGCACTTCACCATCGACCGCACCCCGGCGCGCGACCGCCTGCCGCCGTCCGAAAGCCTGTTCGTATGGTATGGCGCGGTTTTCACCCGGCTCTACCGCGAACTCGTCGCCCCCGCTTGCACCTGCCGGATGATCGCGCCCGACGTGCCCTGCGACATGACGCGCAGCTACGCCATCACCCTGGGCTGATCGGCGCGCAGGACAGGCGGATCTCGCCGCCCGCCAGATCGTAGGTGAGCGAGGAGCAATGCGCGATCTGGTCGCGGCCGATGCGGGTGAGGAGATCGGGACGCCCACGCCCCTTGCGGCGGCTGACGAGGATATTGTTCGGGTCGAAGCGCGGATCGTCCGCAGCGATCTCGCCCACGCGGCGCGGCGCGCCGTAGTCCTCGATGCGCACGGCGAAGTGTGTCAGCGCGAGGTCGCCCAAGAGGATCGGCTCGGCGATGCGCATCATCCGGGTCGGGCGCTCGACGCCGAAATCCATCACTGCGATGCCGGCCGAGTCCGGCTCGAACCCGCCTTCCTGATGGGTCGCGATGAAATTGGCGGTGGGGGCGGTGATGAGGTTTTCGCAGCGTTCGGGCACGAAGATCATCATCAGCTTCTTCTTGCCGACCACCACCGAGGTCCCGAGCCGGGTGTTGCTGCCCCCTGCGCGCTGTAAGGCGAAGCGCTGGACGGTCTCGCCCGCGGCGGGATCATGGTAGGCGAAGGTCACGCGGGCATAGGGCAGGTGGTGCACGCCGATCACCCCGTCGGCCTTCTGCGAGGCCGCGCGAGGCGCCCAGGCCACGGTGAGCGGCACCGGCCCCGCCCCGAAATCGGCGAGGGCAGTGGCGGCTTCGCCTTCGACCAACACCGGCCCGAAGCGCCATCCGCGCCGGCTCTCGGGCAGCAGCAAGACCCGCGCGGCGACGTCGGGATTGACGACCGGCGGCCCGAAGGCCTCGGCGCTGACCTCGAGCCGGACCGCTACGCCGTTCAGCGTTAGGGTTACGATGTTACCGCCGCGCAGCACCAGTTCGTCGGGCAGCGGGGCGGTAACATCGTAACCCTAACGCTGAACGGCGTAGCGGTCCGGCTCGAGGTC
>NZ_LSKQ01000242.1 GCF_001557115.1 Erythrobacter sp. CCH5-A1 | reverse complement strand
TCACCGTCGTGATATGATGCCTTCGAAAGGCTCAGAATATGTCAATTCACGATCAATCGGATCCATACGATCCTCACAGCACATGGGACAGCCCCTATACGCCCGGCACGCCCATGGGAGACTCACTCCGCTGGAATGAGGTCCGAAAGAGCGAGCCTCTTATTGAACCGAATTACAAAACGCACACAACCAAACTACCCGTAGTGCGCATCGCAGCCACGTTCATACTAGGTATGTGGGGCGCGATTATACTGGGGCTTCTTCTTTAGGGTTCCTCGATGGTCTAAAATCGCGCACCCAAGCAGTCACTTCCTATTCGGGAATGAGAAGTGAAGGTGATTGTCGTGACCCTCATATTTCTGAGTCAGCCCTTCCTTCACCAAAACAGGGTCGTTGAACAGCACAGTAGTACCAGGATTCCGATCCTTCATGAACTCAATGTAGCTTCGAGTTTGCTCACGATCATAGGCGCGGCTCTGCCAAGTAACAGGGGCATTTCCGCCATCCCGGCGGAACGGACGGATATCAACCTGCCTGCCTTCCTCGTGCGTTTGATGGTCGGCGATGTCGCCACCACCACGCTTGCTGATGTCCCCGATATTCACCGGAGAACCTCCACGGCTTGCCCATTCGGCTGACGAAGCGCGCAGCTCGTTGGCGACCGACTCCGTCGCAT
>NZ_LSKQ01000241.1 GCF_001557115.1 Erythrobacter sp. CCH5-A1 | reverse complement strand
ACACCTCCACTATGGCACATCGATGCCGTCGGGGGGCGTCCACCCCATCAGCTTTGGCCCCTTGGCCAACGTCGAATAGAGGATCCCGGCATTGGGGCTAGCAATCAGCAGCCCGGTCGGGTTGCCGCTCGCGTCGCGCTGGATCTCGCCGCCGGGCGGGTTGGCGGTGTCCTTGGTGTAACCCACCGCGCGCAGGGCTGCGGCGTTCATCAGCGCGCGGTCATAGAGGTGAAGGATAAAGACCGGCGTGTCTGGGGCGGCGGCGTTGATCTCGTCCAATGTCGGCAGGCGCTTTTCGGCGAACTGGTGTTCGGAAAAGCCGCCCACCACCCGCACCCATTGCGGCGCGGGCGTGCGCGCGACCTGCGCGCGCAGCATCGCCATCGCGTCGGCAAGGCTGGTGAGCCCGTCCCAGCGCAGCTCCATGTTGAAGTTGAGGCCGCCGCGGATGATGTGGATGTGATTGTCCGCAAGCCCGGGGATCACGCGCCTGCCGCCGCAGTCGATCACGCAGGTGTCCGGCCCAGCGAGCGCCATGATCGCCGCCCGCTCGCCCACTGCGCTGAAGCGGTTGCCGGTGATGGCCACGGCCTCCGGCGCGGGATTGGCGCGGTCGAGCGTGGTGAACCGGCCATTCACGAGAACGGTGTCGGCAAAAGCACTCTGCGAAGCCATCAGCGGCGATCCCTTGAAAAGCGGTGCGAGCCCTGCGAGCGCGATCCCCGCGCTGGCGGTGCGGCGGTCGATCATGCGTCCTGCTCGCCCTTCAACCCGGCGCGCGCGGGGAGGGGGCCGAGGATGTGTTCCGCGCAGTCGGCGCGCGTCTCGGCGACGACATCCGCATGGCCGTGCCACAGGCGCTTGGCGAGCGGCACGATCTGCTCGCCGAGCAGAATGCCGAGCAGCCCGACCAGCGCGATCACCGGCGGTGCGGGCGAGCGGACATTGAGCAGGCTGTACACGATCCCGACGAGCAATCCGGCACCGAGGGCGGCAAGGTAGGGCTTCATCGCGAGGCTCCTTGGCAGGCGGAGAGGGGCCGGCCGCCCACGGGGACAGGCGGCCGGCCCGGCGCGCAGCCGTTCCACGGGGTCACGGGGGCATGGCTGCGGCACGGAGAGATGGGGAGGGATCCTCAGCCCTCGTGCGCGTCCGCGCCAAGGATCGCCTTGGCGTAGATGATGCCGAGGCCGTAGGCCCCGCCATAGATCTTGGCCGTGCCGGTGACCGCATCGTAGGTTTCGGCCCGCGCCCAGTCGCGCTGGAGTTCTAGCATGTACTGGAGCGCGGTCATCGGCCGCACGCCCATCTGGATCATGCGCTGCATCGCGCGCTCGTGCGCCTCGTCGCTGACGTCGCCGCAGGCATCGGCAATGACATAAACCTCGTAGCCCTGGTCGATCGCCGAGAGCGCCGGACCGACGATGCACACGCTGGTCCACAGCCCCGCGAGCACGATCCGCTCCTTTCCGCTCGCATTGACCGCGGCGATGACGTTCTCGTCTTCCCAGCAGTTCATCGTGGTGCGGTCGATGATCGGGGCGCAGGGAAACTCGCGCTTGATCTCGTCGTAGATCGGGCCGGAGAAGGACTTCTCGGCGACGGTGGTAAGGATCGTCGCCACGTCGAAGATGCGCGCGGCGTTGCTGACCAGCGCGGCATTGTTGCGCAACATGATCGCGTCGATCGACTTGGTCGCGAAACTCATCTGCGACTGGTGGTCGATCATGATGAGCAAATGGTCGGCAGGAGTGAGCAGGGCAGAGCCGGCTTCGGCGGTGGCGGTGATCATGGGACCTTGTCCTCTTGCTGGAGTGGCGGCCCGGAGCCTAGGCGCGCGCACAGCGCCGTGCGCCGCAGCGCTTGCGGTCACTGGACCGATATTGCGGTTTTGCCCGCTCGCGGCGGCTCAGCGGCCGAGCACGTCGCGGCGGAAGCGCAGCGGGGTGATGCCGAGCTCGCGCAGGAACAGCCGTGTCAGGCCCTGCGTGCGGGGAAAGCCGACCATTGCCGCCACCGCGCCGACCGGCAGCTCGGGATCCGCGAGCAGCGCCTTGGCACGCTCGAGCCGCAGCCGCAGCTGGTAGCGATAAGGCGGAATCCCGAAGCTTTTGCGGAAAGCCCGCGCAAAGTGATCCTCCGACAGGCCGCACAATGCGGCGAGATCGCCGAGCGCGATGTCACGGTCGAAGGCGGCGTCGATATATTCGGCCACGCGCCGCCGCTGCCATCCTGCCAGCCCGCCGCGAAACGGAGCGACCGGCACCTGTGCGGCGTGCATCAGCTCGCTCACCAGCACCGTCACCAGCGCATCGCAGTAAAGCCGTCCCGAGTCTTCCGCGAGACCGGCGCCGGCGCGGTGCCACAGCCGCTCGATCAGCTGCGGCACAAGCCCGGCTTGCTGGAGCCGATGAAGCCGCGCGAACTGGCTGGCATGGTCGGGCCACAGGCTGTCGAGCAGCGGGTCGGCGATGCTGGCGGGGATGGCGATGGCGATGAAGCGGCTGGGATCGTCGATGACGATCGCGTTGGCCTCGCCGCGCGCGAACACCGACCATTCGCCCGGCACCGCCTGCCCGGCGAAGCGGAAATCGCCGTTGCGATAGGTGGTGCGATGGGTGCTGAGCCCGGCGGTGATGACGAGGTCGGACATCGGCGGATCGGAAAAGTCCCCCGGCGGCTGGGCCAGTTGGACCAGGTGCACCGGTGCGTCCGCGCTGCGGGTTCCCCCCACCAGCCGCTCGACCACGAAGGGCGCGACGACCTGCGAGCCCAGATGCGTTTCGAAATCGACGTACCCCATCAGCGGTCATCCTGCCATTGCGGTCAGGGTCCTGCCAAGCCATCATTGCAGCACTCCGAGAGGTCGCCGCAGCGCGCGCGCCACGTGGTCGGAGGGCAGCCGCACAGCCGCTCGAAAGCGCGCGCGAAAGCCTGGGGCGAGCGGTAGCCCACCGTGGCTGCGATCTGCGCCACCGGTGCGCCGGTTTCGGCGAGCAGGCGGCAGGCCTCGCGGATGCGCAATCGGGCGAGGTGCCGCAAGGGCGGCTCGCCGACCGCATTGCGGAACCCGCGCGAGAAATGGAATATCGAGACCCCCGCTGCGGCGGCCAGCTCGCCCAGCGTTACCGGCCGGGCGAGGTTGGCCTGCATGTGGGCGATCGCGGCGCGGGCCTGCCACGGCGCAATGCGCTCGCCGGCGGGGCGCGGCTCGGGGTAGGACAAGGCGGAGTGCTCTGCCGCGGCATAGTGTGGCGTCGCGTCGATGGTCATCGGTGGCAAGAATGAGCAAAGTGCCGCGCGCAGCAAGCCATGGGTCGCTGCGCACGGCGCTTCGTGCCGGTTTGTGCATCCTTGCCGCGCTGGGAGCCCGCGCGATCAGCCGCCGCCGTGCCGGCGCCGCCACTGCGAGGGCGGGCAACCGAAGGTCTGGGTGAAGGCCCGCGCGAGCGCCTGCGGGCTTTCGTAGCCGACCGCGAGGGCGACCTCGATGATCCGCATGTCGCTGCGCGCGAGCAGTTCGCAGGCGCGCTCCATCCGCAGCTTCTGGTGATAGCGGTAGGGCGGCATCCCCAGCGTTTTGGCAAAGGCGCGGGCAAAGTGGAACGGCGAGAGGCGGGCGATCGCGGCAAGCTCGTCGAGCGTCACGCGCCGTTCGAGATTGTCGGCGAGATATTCGGTGGTGCGCTTGGCCTGCCACGGCGCAAGGCCGCCGCGCGTCTCGTCGCGGCGGTTCTTGCCCGCGGTCAGCAGCAGCAGTCGCCACAACAGCACCTGCCCGAGCGATTGCCATAGCATCGGCTCGGGGTCTTCGGGGTGGGAGACCAGCTCGAAGATCAGGTTGACGATATTGGCGATCTGCCGGTCCGCAACATCGGGCACGGTCTCGAGCGTGAGGTTGTGCGCCGCCTCGACCTCGGCGAGCAGGTCGCGGGTGAAGTGAACGTGGAACCAGCCGGAATTGTTGCTCGCATCGACGGCCCAGAAACTGTCGGTGCCCGGGGCCAGCAGCGTGCCTTCGCCCACACGATAGGTCTTTCTGCCGGGATGCCCGCAGACGCGGCGGTCGACCGGCGCGCCGCTGCCGATGCGGAACAGCGAGACGGCAAAGTCGTTGGCCGGAACGTCCGCCTCGGTGATGCCCTGACCTTCCACCCCGCATTGCAGCACGGTGGAAATGCCGAAGGCATTGTGCACCCGGTCGTAGCGCGGCACCCCGCCGATCCATCGCGCGCTGTCATAAGCGAGGAGGCCGGAGCTGGGATGGGCGGTGACAAGTTCGGGCACGCAAGGCAATCCTTCTACGAACGATCCCTTGCCTGACCCCCGACAAGCCCCTTCGCCCTACCCCTCGGCGGCAGGAAGGCCAAGGCATTAGCGCGCCAAGCGCGAATTCCTCGCAATCGCGGCTACGTGCGGGTGCCTCAGGCGGTGGCCTCCGGCTCCCATTCGGGCGGGACGGTGAAGGCGTCGGCCCATTCGGGGTGCTTCCTGTATTGCGCGCGGACATAGGGGCACACGGGAATGATCCGGAACCCTCGCGCGCGGGCGTCCGCGACCAGATATTCGACCAGCGAGAAGGCCGCGCCCGTCCCCTTGAGGCTGTCGGGGGCGATGGTGTGGTCGGCGCTGATGACGCCCTCTTCGTGATGGGTGAAGGCGATATAGGCCTCGCCCTCGCGGCCCTCGACTGTCGCGAAGTAGCGGCCCTTTCGGCCCCGGTCGTCCAAGCGGATGGCGATGTCGGACATCGCGCTCACGCCCCCTTGAATTCGGGCAGCGGGGTGAATTCGAGGCTGTCCTCGTCCGGCAGCTTCATGCGGCCCGCCTTCCAGTCCTCCGCCGCCTGCGCGATCCGGTCCTTTCGCGAGGAGACGAAGTTCCAGAACATGAACCGCTCCCCCACCGGCTCGCCGCCGAGGACCATCACGGTCGCCGCGGATTGCGCCACCACGGGGACATCGGCACCGGGGGCAAGCACCGCCATCATGCCCGCGCTGAGCGCCTCGTCGCCAACTTGGGCCGCGCCCGCCGCGACATAGACCGCGCGCTCGGTGTAGCTGGCCGGCAGCACCCGCCGTGCGCCGGGCTGCATCTGCCAATGGGCGTAGAACTGCGGCGAGTGCACCGGAGTCCCTGCGCGCAACCCTTCAAGCTCGCCCGCGATCAAGCGTCCGGTAAGGCCCGGCTCGTCCCACGCAGGAAGCTCCGCCCCGGCATGGTGCGAGAAGGCGGGATCGACCTCCTCGGCCTCTTCGGGCAGGGCGACCCAGGCTTGGATCCCGTGCATGTGGACGCCGTGCGCGCGGGCATATTCAAAGCGTTCGGAATGGGTAATGCCGCTCCCGGCGATCATCCAGTTGACCTCGCCGGGGCGGATTTCCTGATGGTAACCCAAGCTGTCGCGGTGGGTGAGCGCGCCGTCGAACAGGTAGGTCACTGTCGCAAGGCCGATATGCGGATGGGGGCGCACGTCGAGGCTCTGCGGGATGCCCGGCGCAAGATCGACCGGGCCGATATGGTCGAAGAAAATGTAGGGCCCGACCATCCGCCGCGCATGGAAGGGCAGCACCCGCCCGACCTCGAACCCGCCGCCGAGGTCATGGGCGCGTTTGGTGATGATGCGTTCGATCATGGCGGTGTGCTCCTTGGCTTCGGCGTCAAGATAGGCGGTCAGAAGGTGAATTGCAGCGTCGCTTCGACGAAATCGGACGGATCGGCGGGGCCGGTCGCCCGGATGAAGCCCTGCGGCTGCGAGCGGGTTGCGACAAGGCCGAGCAACAGGCCCTTACGCGGCGTCCACTCGATCACACCCGACAGCGCCGCGTCGACGAAGCGCTTGCGGCTGGCGCCTGGTGCCCGGATCAGCCCTCCTTGCGGACTATAGACCCCGTCGGCGCGCTCGAGCCGCCAGTAGAGGTTGAGGTCCAGGCCCACGGTCAGGTCCCGGCGCGGCCGCAGCTTCACGTAAGGATGGAGGTTGAAGAAGTTCGAGGGTCCGAGAACCGCGTTCTCCGAGAAGTAGCTGGCATTGGGGTAGAGCGCGTTGAAGGTGCCGAGCCGCCCGTCCCCGCGCGTCTTGTCGCCCGAGGCGATGTTGGCCGAGAGCATCAGTTCCGGCTGCCAGGTGGCGGCCTGCCAGCGGTAGCCGGTCTTGGTGGCGAGCGTCCATGCGGCGATGTCCCCGCCTGTGAAGCGGCCGGTCTGGTACACCGCCTCCCAGTCCCAGAACCACCCAGCAGCTTCGCCGTGGGCGCGCAGGCCCAGCGAGTGGCGCCGCTCGTCGCCGGTGCCTTCGATGGTGCGGCGGTCGTCATGGGTAGTGAGGAGCCAATAGGCATCGAGACTGCCGAGCGGGGCTGGAAAGCTTGCCTGGACACCTGCGAGATCCCGGCCTTCGTTGCGACCGTCGTTAAAGACGCCGTCGGGCCGCACCGCGACCAGCCGGAGCGCGAAAGCATCGAGCGTCACTGTGCCCAGCACCGCATGCCCGCGCACGCCGTCCCACGTGCGGCGCACAGTGGTGCCATCGCGCACCGCGATCAGCCGCTGCGAGCCCAAGCGGATTTCCTGCCGCCCGATCCGCAGGAAGGCGCGCTCGGGCCCAATCTCGACGAAGGCCTCCTGCAGGTCGAGCACATTGCGTTCGACCGGGCTCTCTTCGCCTTCGCCCTCGATCAACGCGCTGACCAGCGCTGCGCGCAGGCGAACCGTGGGCGCGATCTTCGCATCGGCGGCGAGGGCGATGCGCTGCGTCCAGAACAGCCCCGCGTCCGGGTCCGCGCTGTCGAAGGCGAGCGCCGATTGCCACGTCACCCGCTCGCGCAGTTCCCCCGACAGCCTGATGGCGGGGGGCGATGCGGGGCCTAAGGACGCTGAAGCAGGCGCCGGCGGGACAGCCGCCGGCGCCTGCTTCAGCCCGCTCGGCTCCTGTCCGGCCAGAGCGGATGTTGCCGCCGCGGCCACAAAGAGCCCCGCCGCCACCGCGCGCGCGCTCAGGCGGCGGGGTCGAGATGGGCCTCGATGAACCACAGCTGCTTGTCGGTCTCGCGGCTGATGCCGGTGAACAGATCAGCGGTGTCGGCATCGCCCGCGGCCGCCGCGGCGTCGATATCGGCGCGCACCAGCTTGCCGAATTCGGCAAGCGATCCGGCCACCGCCTTCAAATGCGCCTCGCCGCCGCGGGCTTCGAGCGGATATTCGTAGAGGCTGCTGGTCGCGGCCACGGTCTGCACCCGCCCGTCGGCGATGCCGCCCAGCGCGGCGATGCGCTCGGCGATGGTGTCGACGAAGTCCTCGACGATGGTGTGGACCCCGTCGAACAGCTCGTGGAGCTGCATGAAATCCTTGCCGCGCACGTTCCAGTGCGCCTGTTTCATCTGCGCCTCGAGATCGATCGCGTCGACAAGGCGAGCCTGGAGCAGATCGATCGAGGCCTTGGCGAGGCTGCGCGGGATATCGAGGCGGGAGGTGTAGGTCATCGGGGTCTCCTAGGCAAAAGGGCGTCAGCGCAGGGCAGGGCGGCGGTGGACCCGCACGAAGGCCCCGGGGGTGACGCCGAAGTGGCGCTTGAACATCGCGTTCAGGTGGCTCTGCGAGGAAAAGCCTGCCGCATATGCGACCGCGGCAATGCTCTCTTCGCTCTGCGCGAGCAGCTGGCGGGCGTGCTCGACCCGCCGGGCGAGGACATATTGCAGCGGGCTCGATCCGGTCGCGCGCTTGAAGCAGCGCAGGAAGTGATAGCGCGACAGGCCGACCTGAGCCGCGAGATCGTCAATCCTCAGGACGTTCTCGATATTGCGGTCGATGAAGCTGTCGATCGCGGCGAGGTGATGCGGCTGGATCCGTTCGCTGCGCGGGGGGCGACCGGGGCGGCGAGCCTCGGTGCGCGCGGCAGCGGCAACGCAGGTTGCAGCATGTGCGAGCGCAACCTCGTGGAGGAGCAGTTCGGTCAGGGCGCGCAAGGCCAGAGCCGCCCCCGGAGCGCCGTCTGCGGCACCGAAGCGGCGGATCTGTGGCAAGAGCGCGCGCACCGGGTGTGCGCTGTGCATCAGGAAAGCAGTGCCGGGCACCTGCACCGCGCAAGGTGCAAGCGCTTCGCCGACAAGGCCGCGCAGCGCCGGATCGAGCAACAGCACGCACGCGCTGTGGCGGTCCTCGAACCCGGCGCTGATGCAGGTTCCGGCGGGGATGAACAGCACCGTTCCGAGACTTGCACAGGTCGGCGCAATCCCGGGGAAGGCCGACAGGGTCGTCGGGCCGAGGGGAAGCACGATCGCGTCACGCCCGGCCGGGAGCACGAAGCGTTGTGCCGGGCCGGCAAGGTCATGCATGGTGACCGGTGTGCAGTTCTCGGCATCGGATGAGGCGGTGCCGGGTTCCACGCCGTCCTCGGCGCCGGGTGGGATGGCAAGCACAGGGGAACGGACAGGCGCGTGCATCGAAATCTCCTCGTCGGACCCTCCCGTCCAGAACGTGCGCCGCAAGGCCCGGGCGAGACGCGCGGCGGCAGTCGGGGTCTAGCCGATGGGAGCGGCTCCATGCTGTGCAGGGATTGCTGCGTCAGGGCCATGCTTGCCATGAAGCGGCAAGACGAGGGCGACGCGGGAGGGCCGGTGGGGCCGGAAATCAGGCTGCGGCTGGCAGCACCGGCACCGTGATCGAGCGCTCGCCGCCGAAATCCTCGCGCACCACGATCCGGCCCTGCCGTTCGAGATGGTCGAGCAGCCGCCGCACGCGACTGGGCGAGGCGCTGCCGTAGAGGCGGCCGAGCTCGTCCTCGCAGGGCATGGCCGCGCCGGTGTGGGCGGCGATCAGCATCGCGAGATAGGGGGCGAGGCAATCGTCATCGACCCCCTCGGCGGCTGCGGCGATTACCGCCTGGGTCTCGCCCGGCAGCCGGTCGAGACCGCTCACCGCATGGGCGAACATGCGGCGGAAGCGGGCAATGTCGATATGCGCTGAAGCGATCCCGGCCTGGCGGCAGCGGATCGCGAAATCGCGGAACAGGCTCGCGGCGGGGCGATAGGTCGCCCCCTCGGCGAGCGCGATATCGCGGACGACATCCTCAATGGTCGCGCCGCCTTCGCGGGGCGCTGGCGGTAAGGGTGCGCGGCTCGGGACAGGGGCCTCTGGCGGCGGTGCGAGCGGTTCGGCCGAACGGGTAACCTCTGGCAAGGCGCGCGGACGGGCGAGCGCTTCCTCGAGATCGGCGCGCGGCGGCGGCGGGGGCGGCGCGCGGCGCACCGGCTGGGGCTGGGCGACTGCCTCGGCAAGGCGGTCGGTGAGCAGCGCCTCCATCGCGCCGTCCTCTGCCTGCGGCAGCGGGATCAGCCCCTGACCGCCTCCGCGTCCGGCGGTCCGCACCGGCCCGACATGGACCGCCACCGGTCGCCGGCTGATGGCGGGGCCGAGCCCCAGGAACTGGCCGCGCTGCAAATCGCGGATGCGCTCGGCCTGCCGCCGGTCCATGCCGAGGAGGTCGGCGGCGCGTTGCATGTCGATATCGAGGAAGGTCCGCCCCATCAGGAAATTGGACGCCTCGGCCGCGACATTCTTGGCGAGTTTCGCAAGGCGCTGGGTGGCGACGATCCCGGCGAGGCCGCGCTTCCTCCCCCGGCACATTAGGTTGGTCATCGCCGCCAGCGTCAACCGGCGGGTCTCGTCATTCATCTCGCCCGCGGCGGCAGGCGCGAACATCTGCGCCTCGTCGACCACCACGAGCGCGGGATACCAGTGCTCGCGCGGGGCATCGAAGAGGGCGGTGAGGAACAGCGCGGCGCAGCGAATCTGGGCCTCGACCTCGAGCTCGTCCAGCGCCAGCACCACCGAGGCGCGGTGCTGGCGAACGCGCGCGGCCAGCTCCTCGATCTCGCGCGGGGAGTAGGCACCGGCGTCGATCACGACATGGCCGAATGCGTCGGCCAGCGTGACGAAATCGCCCTCGGGATCAATGATGATCTGCTGCACTTGGCCCGCGCATTCCTCGAGCAGGCGGCGCAAGAGGTGCGACTTGCCCGAGCCCGAATTGCCCTGCACCAGCAGGCGCGTGGCAAGGAGCTCGGCCAGATCGATGCCGATTGCCTCTCCCTGGGGGCCGCGCCCGATGTCGATATGTGCCGTCACCCGGGAGGGATTAGGCAGGCAGCGCGCCGAGGCAAAGACGCAGCGGCGAGTTTTCCAGCGATTCCCGGCCTAGCGTGCGGCAGCCCGCTCCGGCCCCAGCATCAGCGCGGCGACATCGCCCCGCGTGCGCAGCGATTGGATCAACAGATAGACCGACATGAACATCATGCCCCCGAACACCGCGACCAGCCCCAGCAGCAGGCCCGCAGGGCGGAAGTGGTGCCGCCACGAGACCCAGATCCCGGCCAGCAGCAGGAAGCACATGAAGTCGAGGTTGAACTGCCCGGGCCAGGCCATTTTCGCCATGTCGCCGAAGAAGATCGGGACGAGGTTCCAGCCATGATTGGCGATGGTGACCGAGGTGTAGCCGACGATGGTCACCATGCAGGCGATCAGAAACAGGCGGAACAGGATCATGGCGCAGTCTCTCCCAAGGCTATGATTCCGCTGAACGTAGCGAATGCTACATCATCCGCAAGGATAGTTTGACATGATATAGGTAATGTGAAAATCTGAGGGCTGAGAAGGGAGACTCGCTTGAAACGCTCCGAACAGAAGGCCGCCACCCGCGCCGCGATCCTTGATCTCGCTTCGCAGCGGCTGCGGGCCGAGGGGCTGGGCGGCAATGGTGTCCAGCGCCTGATGCGCGATCTCGGGCTCACCCACGGCGCCTTCTATGCTCACTTTCCGAGCAAGGAGGCGCTCGAGGTGGCGGCACTCGAAACGGCGATGGCATCACGTACGGCCCGCCTCGGCGCCGTGCCGCATGGCCTCACCCGCCCCGAGCGGCGCATGCTACGCGCCCGTTCCTATCTCTCGCGCACCCATCGCGATCATCCCGAAACCGGCTGCCCGCTCGCCGCGCTGCTGAGCGAGGCGCCGCGGGCCGCACCGGCGGTGCGCGAAAGCTTCCAGGAGCTGCTCGCCACCGTCGTCACCGACAGCGACAATTCGCAAGACCCCGCACCCCCGTCCGAGGAACTGGCGCTGCTCGCGCTGGCGGCAGGCGGGCTCGCGCTCGCCCGCGCCGTGCCCGATGCCGCACTGTCCGACGCCATCCTCGCCGCTTGCCGCGATGCCGCAGGCCGCCTCGCCGATGCCTACGCCGTTTCACAGGGAGACCCGCAATGAGTGACTGGAAACCCACCGCCTGCCTGATCTGCTCCCTGAATTGCGGGATCGAGGTCCAGACCGAGGGCGGCCACATCACCCGCGTGCGCGCCGACAAGAACCACCCCGTCAGCCAGGGCTACCTGTGCGAGAAGGCGCAGCGGATGGACGCCTACCAGCAGGGCCGCGACCGCCTGTCCTCGCCGATGCGCCGCCGCGCCGACGGCAGCTACGAGGCGATCAACTGGGACACCGCCATCAGCGAAATCGCCGCCAAGCTCGCCGCGGTGCGCGACGCGCACGGGGGCGAGAGCATCTTCTATTACGGCGGCGGCGCGCAGGGGAATCACCTCCCGGGCGTCTATTCGCAGAGCACGCTGGCGGCGCTCGGCGTGCGCTATCGCTCGAATGCGCTGGCGCAGGAGAAGACCGGCGAGGCCTGGGTCCAGGCGTGCATGTTCGGCTGCGGCATCCACCACGATTTCGAGCACGCCGAGGTCGCCTTGCTGATCGGCAAGAACCCGTGGCAATCACACGGCTTCCCGCGCGCGCGGCTGGTGCTGCGCGAGATCGCCGCCGACCCTACCCGCGCGCTGATCGTCATCGACCCGCGCAAGAGCGAGACCGCGGCGATGGCCGACTACCATCTCGCGATCCGCCCCGGCACCGATGCGTGGTGCCTCGGCGCGCTCGCCGCGATTCTCGTGCAGGACGGGCTCGCCAACCGCGACTGGATGGCCGAACACGTTGCCAATGCCGAACCCGTGCTTGAGGCACTTTCGCGCATCCCGGTGAGCCAGTTCGCCGAGGTCTGCGGCGTGGACGAGGCGCTGCTGCGAGCCGCCGCAAAGCGTATGGCCAAGGCCGAGACGATGGCCTCGATGGAAGACCTCGGCATGCAGATGGGCGTCCATTCGACGCTCGGCTCCTACCTCCACCGCCTGATCATCGGGCTGACCGGTGCCTTCGGCCGCAAGGGGACGAGCTATGCCTTCATCCCCTTCCGCCCGCTGGGCGCCGGCGGGGGCGGGGCGGCGAGCAAGACCTCGGGAGAACGCAACTTCCGCCGCTCGCCCGTTACCGGCTTCCCCGTCGTCATGGGCCTCATCCCCTGCAACGCGATCACCGAGGAAATCCTCACCGATCACCCGCACCGCTTCCGCGCGATGATCGTCGAGAGCGCCAATCCGGTCCACTCGCTCGCGGATTCGGCGCGGATGCGCGAGGCGCTGCGCGCGCTCGATGTGAGCGTGGTGATCGATGTCGCCATGACCGAGACCGCGCGCGCCGCCGATTACGTGCTCCCGGCGAGCAGCCAGTTCGAGAAGGCGGAAGGCAGCTTCTTCAACTTCGAGCCCGAGGCCAATGCCTTCCAGCTGCGCCATCCGCTGTTCCCGCCGCGCGAAGGCACGCTCGAGGAAGGCGAGATCCATGCGCGGCTGTGCGAGGCATTGGGCGCATTCGGCGAGGCGGACGTTGCGCCTTTGCGCGCTGCTGCCGAGAAGGGGCTCGATGCTCTGGCGATGGCCTTCATGCAGACCATCGGCGCGAACCCTGCGCTGATGCCGGTCGCATCGGTGCTGCTCTACCGCGCACTGGGGCCGGTGCTGCCCGAAGGCCTCAGCAATGCCGCAGGCGTGTGGGGCGTGGCGCAGCTGTTCGTGCAGGCCTTCCCCGAAGAAGCCGCGCGCGCCGGGCACAGCGGGCCGCTCGCGGGGAACCGGTTGTTCGAGGCGATTCTCGGCTCGCCCTCGGGCACGGTCTTCGCGCGGCAGGATGCCGAGGACAGCTGGAAGCGCCTGCGCAGCCCCGGGCAGCAGATCAACCTCCACATCCCCGAGATGATCGAGGCGCTGCTCGCGCTCGATCCCGCCGGGCCGCCCCGCGATGCCGAATACCCCTTCATCCTCTCGGCAGGGGAGCGCCGGACCGAGACCAGCAACACCTCGATCCGCAACCCCGACTGGCTGAGGAAGGGCGAGCTCGAGAGTACCTTGCGGATCCATCCGGAGGATGCCGCGGCTTTGGGCCTCGCCGATGGCGCGCCGGTCGAGGTCGTCTCGCGCCGCGCCCGCGCCCGGACCGTGGTGGAGTGCCACGAGGGCAGTCGCCGCGGCCATGTCTCGCTGCCCAACGGGCTGGGGCTCGACGTGGCGGGGCCGGACGGCACGGTGCGCCGCCACGGGGTCGCATTGAACGAACTCACCGATTACCGCTGGCGCGATCCGGTGGTGGGGACGCCGTGGCACAAATATGTGCCGGTGCGGCTCGAGCCCGTGGGCTGAGCCGCACCGGCTGGCGGTTCACTGCGCCTCGGCCATCCGCCGGGCGACGTCGGCGGCGCTGATGCCTTCCAGCGCGAGGCCGTAGCCCGCGCCTTCGTCGATGATCCGGCGCAGCTTCTGGGTAAGCGCGATCCGGGTGTAGCGCCCGGTCAGCGGCGGCAGCGCGGCGAGGCTCTCGGCGATCTCGTGCGCGCGGGCGAGCAGCTGATCGGCGGGCACGATCTCGTTGACCGCACCGTAATCCTTCGCCGTCTGGGCATCGAGCACCTGGCGGGTGAGGATGAAATAGCGCCCGCGCACGGAACCGATCACCTCGGGCCACAGCAGGTTCACCCCGTCACCGGGCACGATCCCGAAATCGAAATGCGGCTTGTCCTGGAACACCGTTTCGGGCGTCGCGAGGATGATGTCGGCGAGCAGCGCATACTCGCTGTGGAGCAGCACCGGGCCGTTGAGCGCGGCGATCATTGGCACCTCGATGTCGAGGATGTTCGACAGCACCTTGCGCCCCTCGCGCAGGATCTTGTCGTAGCCCATGGGCGAGAAGAAGTCGAAGCCCTCGGGGTCGATCGCGTCCATGAAGGCATCGCCGCTACCGGTGAGGATCACGACGCGGTTGTCGCGGTCCTCGCCGATCGCGTGGAACAGGTCGACGAACTGCTCGTGGGTGTGTCCGTTGAAAACGAGCTTGCCGCCATCGGTGTGGAGCGCAACCTCGAGCACACCGCTCGCCGAGCGGGTGAGGCGGGCATTGGGAAAGCTGTTCTGGTAGTCGGCAAAGCGGGTCATGGCACTGTTCCCTTCGTATGAGCGGCCCTCGGGAAGATCCCTTTCGGCTGGCTGACACGAGAGATTCCCATTTCCCTGGCAGAAGGGCAGATGGCCCTGAGCGCTAAGACCTATTCCGCGCAGGAATGACCACCGCCCGCCCGCCGCCTGCGCCTGCGCGGCTCAGCTCGTCTCCTCGTGATAGAGAATGGCAAGCTCGGTCCGGCTCCTCACCTCGAGCTTCTCGAAGATCGTGTGGAGATAGACCTTGACCGATCCCTCGCTCATCGAGAGTTCCTCGCCGATTTGTCGGTTGCGCAGGCCGCGGGCGACCCGCTCGACGATCTCCTTTTCGCGCCGCCCGAGCTTGTCGATCCGCCGTTGGGGCTTCTCGCCCGAGGCGAGGTCGGTGATCCGCGAGGCGAGCCGCGGATCGATCGTCCTTTGTCCGGCGCTGGCGTTGCGGATGCAGTCGATCAGGAAATCCTCGGCGTCCTCCTTGAGCACGATCCCGCTGGCGCCGTGCCGGATCGCGGCGAGCAGCTTCTCGTCATCGATGCTGGCGGTCAGGATCACCACCGGCCTCTCGTCACCCCCCTCGCGCATCGCGGCAAGTGTCGCCACGCCGTCACGCGCGGGCATCGCGACATCGAGCACGACCACGTCGGGGTCGGTTTCGGGAATAGCGGCCAGCGCCGCATCGCCGTCGCCCACCGATGCCACCACGACCATCCCGGCCGTGCGCAGCACCGCTTCGAGCCCGGCCCTCAGGAAGGGATGGTCGTCGGCTACAAGGACATCGATCATGAATCCCTCCGATCAGGCAGGTTGATCACAAGATGCGCGCCAGTGTTGCTCGCGCAGACGGTCAAATAGCCACCATTGGCACGGGCTCTCTCGTCGAGCGTGCGCGGATGGGGCGCGGGCGTGCCCGTGAACCCCCTCCCGTCATCCCGGATGTCGAGATCGATGCCCCAAGCGCTGCGCGAGACGGCGATATCGAAGCGCCGCGCCTCTCCGTGGCGCACGCCGTTGGCCACAGCTTCGCGGGCGATCTGCTGGATCTCGTAGGCAAGGCCGACCGGTACCGTGAGATTGTCGGGCATGGTCGACACGCGCACTTCGGCGCGCCAGTTGCGCTCCAGCTCGCCCGCGACGCTCTGCATCTGGGGCGCGAGCCGGATCATCGAAGGCTCGAGATCGGTCCGGCGCAGACGCTCGATCATCTGGCGCAGGTTGCGGTGCTCGTTGCTGAGGCTGGCTTTCATCTCGTCGAATTCGGCGTCGGCATCGGCGCCCGCGCGAACCTGGGCGCGCAGCGCCTCGATCCGGAAGCGTACCCCGGCCAGGGTCTGCGCCACACTGTCGTGCAGGTCGCGGGCAAGCGTGGCGCGCAGGTGTGCCACCGCCGCCTCGCGCGAGACGTGCGAGAGCAACTGCCGGTCGAGCGCCGCGGAAATCTCCTGCGCAAGGGCCGGTGCCATGGCAAGGTGGTCGATGCTGATGTCGCGGTTGCCGCTGAGGATGAGCATCCCCTTGCCCGACGAACTGCCGATCGGGATCACCAGCCCCTCGGCAATCCCGTAATGGTCGGGGAGGGGGGTAGCGAAGGCCTCCCGCCGGGTCCTGATCCTGCCGTCGGCATTGGCAACCAGCATCCGGCGCCGCGGGCGGTCGAACAGCGCGAAGGGCGTGTCGGCCGGTGCAGCCAGCCCTTCTGGCGGCAGGCTGAGAATGACCGGATCGGCCCTCTCGATGCTGCACAGCAGCACGTGCGGATCCTCGTTGCTCCACCAGCCCAGGTACGCGCAGGGCGATCCGGTCGCCCGCATCGCATAGGCGGCGATTTCCGAGACCGGCACTTCGCCCGTGTTCTCGTCTGCAAGGTCGAGGCGTGCCACCGCGCGCACCCGGCGCTGCAGACCGAACCAGACCAGAATCAGCGACAGCAGGAACATGTAGGTGCCGCGGCGGCCGAAGCGGTAGAGTTCGACATCGAAGCCGGCCCATTCCAGCGATGCGCCCGCAGCAAAATAGCTCAGGCTGAGCATGCCGGCGACGATCGCCATGCCTGACCAGCCCCATCGCACCGTGGCGGTGAGGATGATGAAGATGAAGGAGGACAGGAACGGGCTGGTGAAATCGGTGGAGCTGCTCTCGGTGAGGTAGATGGCAATCAGGAACACCGCACAATCGAGGAGCAGGGCGGGCAGGCGCAGGGTCACATCGCGCCACCAGTCGTTCCAGATCGCGGCGAGCAGCACGAGCGAGAGCAGCGCATAGCCGCCCAGGAAGAGATAGCCTTCCGAGGAATTGCGCACCGGCTGATCGGGGTCGGCGTAAAGGACAAGCAGGAACACCAGCGCGAGGGCAAGCCTGCACAACGCGATGCCGCGACCCGAATGGTAATCGAGAATCCGCTTCAGCATGCTGTCGTTTTCAAGCCTTGTTGCCCGTTTGTCCGGGCCGCGCTTCTGTCCCTGCCGTGCCATCAAGCACATCGGGCACCCTTTTTGAAGTGCGGCCCTGGCGATTCCCCTCGCCCCAGGTCCATCGCCGCTTCTCCCCCGCAAGCTCGCATCGGCGCTTGCGGCAAAACAGCCCCCCACTTAACCATCTTTTTCTCGGACAGGCCTAAAGCGATTTGCGTGGCCGCTGTCTATGCCGCGTCCGGGCTAGCAGTTGGTGCAGCGCGTCATGTCGGCATTCCGGCACGGGGGAGGGGGAACCATTGCTTCAGTTTCTTGGTGCCCTTGCCGGCGAAACCCTGTCGCTTTCGTTCCGACCCTCGCGCGAATACCGCGTGTGGATCGTCGAGCGGCCCGGCACCAGCCTTGCGCCCGAGGCGCTGGCGCGGCTCAAACAGGATTGCGATACCGTCGTGCGCGCCTGCCTTGGCGGGCAAAGCCTCGACTATGGCCTCTTCGCCGAAGACGGCGCGGCGTGGAACCGCAGCGTCATCACGCTCGTGACCCGCAGTGCCGACGCGCGCCCGGTCGCCTTCAACGCCATGCCGCAGCTCGGCGTGATCCGTGGCGGGAGCGAGGACAAGGTGCTTCACCTCGGCCTGGTGATGGTCGATCCGGCCGAGCGCAGCGGCGGGTTGTCTTGGATCCTCTACGGCCTCACCTGCTTCGCGCTGTTCCTGCGGCAGGGCATGCGGCCCCTCTGGGTGAGCAGCGTTACGCAGGTGCCCGCGGTGGTCGGCATGGTGGCCGAGACCTTCAGCGACGTATTCCCGGCGCAGAGCGCGACGCCGCAGAGCTTCACCCACCGCCACCTCGCGCACCAGATTATGCGCCGCCACCGCCAGGCCTTCGGTGTGGGGGAGGATGCGGGCTACGATGCTGACCGGCAGGTCATCACCAACGCCTATACCGGCGGATCGGACAATCTGAAGAAGACCTTCGCCATCGCCGCCAAGCACCGCCGCGAGGAATACAACGCCTATTGCGAGCGCGCGCTCGATTACGCGCGCGGCGACGATGTGCTCCAGATCGGCAAGATCGATCTGGCCGCCGGGCAGCGCTTCCTTGCCCGCAGCGTGCCGCGCAGCGCCTTGCCCCAGCTTGCCGTGCAGGCAGCGATGGTGCTCGCGGGCGCGGTGCTCGCCCCGCTGATCCAGTGGCTGGATCCCTCCCGCCCGTACAACCGCCTGAGGCCAATACCATGACCGCCTTCTCCTATGACGAGATGACCACCCGCAACCGCGGTTTCGTGACCGAGGCGGAGCAGCAGCGCCTGCGCGAGGCCTGCGTTGTCATTCCCGGCGTCGGCGGAATGGGGGGCGCGGCATTCATGGCGCTGCTGCGCGCAGGGATCGGGCGCTTCATCATCGCCGATCTCGACGGCTTCGAGGTCTCCAACCTCAACCGCCAGCTCTTCGCCCGCGCCGATACCATAGGCCAGCACAAGGCCGAGGCCGCTGCGCGGCTGGCGCGCGAGATCAATCCCGAGATCGAGATCGAGGTTCTGGGCCGCGAATGGACCGAGCGCCTGCCCGAGATCCTGCCGCGCGCCGATGTCGCGATCAACGGGACCGACGATGCCGCCGCGGGCGCCGAATATTACCGCCAGTGCCGTTCGCACGGGAAGACGCTGATCGATGCCTACGCCTCGCCCCTGCCATCGGTCACAGTCGTGCGCCCCGGCGATCCGCGGATCGAGGAGCGGCTCGGCTACCCCACCATCGGCGTGCCGTGGCAGTCCATCACCAAAGAGATGGGGGTGGAATGCCTGATGAAGGAGATCGAGTATGTCCTCGTCCATTCCTCTAGCCACAAATATGTCGATCTGGACGTGGCGGGCGAGGTCGCCGCGGGCAAGCGTTCGCGCTTCAGCTTCTCCACCATGGTGACGATGGCGGGCACGCTGATGGCCGAGGAAGCGATCCGGGTGATCCTGAAGCGCCCCGGCGGCACCGATTATCGCGGCTATTTCTTCAACCCCCACGCGCAGCGGACCGAACGCCCGCTGGCCGCGCCGCTGGCCTTCGCCAAGCGTGCGCTGGTGCGGCGGTTCATGGCGCGGATGCTTGCCGAATGACCGCGATCGGCGCGCTCCTCACCGCGATCGGGCTGCTCGCCGCGCTGGTGGCGCGCTGGGGCGTGGCCGAGCCTGCGCGCAGGGGCGGGGTGGCGGGGCATCTGGCGCGCCTCGTCACGCTGATCGCGCTGCTGCTGGGCTTTCGGCTGGTCGGAGTGGCACTGCCGTCCCCGGTCGTGGTCGCGCTGACCATGGTGGTGGCCGCGTGGCTACCGCTCGTCACGCTGCGCCTTGCCGAGGAGCTGGTGCGCCGCCATGCGTCTCGACCGCTCAAGCTGCTGGCGTTGGGCGGGGCGGGGGCCTTCTCGCTTCTGGCGGTGACCTTCGGGCTGGTGTGGACCGGCCCCGCGCTGATCGCCCTCGCGCTGTTTCAGGCCGCGGTGGTGGTTGCGATCCTCGCGCACATCCTCGCCCAGCGCGCCACGGTGTCTCTCGCCGAGCGGCGCGCGGCGGACATGCTCGCGCTGGCCTTCGCGCTGGCGCTGCCGCTGCTGGCGACCGATTTTGCCTGGGCCTTCCCCGACCTGCCGTTCCGCGGCGGGCCGTTTGCGGCGCTGGTCTTCGTGCTCGCCTGCTCGCGCCTTGCGGGCAGCGCGAGCAGGCCCCTGCGGCTGCTGGGCGACTTGGCGCTGGTGACGGGGGCGGCGGGGCTTGCCGCGCTCGCGGCCCGGATTGCAGGCGTGCCTCCGGCGCTCATCTGGTCGCTCGCCGCCACCGCTGGCGCGGCGGCCGGGCTGGTCATGCTCGCCGAGCGCTTCGCCGGCGGCTCGGGCCGCGGCGAGGGGGTGCTGCTCGCCGTCGCCCGCGCCGCGCCCGATGAGGCCGCGATCCTTGCCAGCCACCCGCTGCTCGCCAACGGCGTGCCGGTGACCGCCGAGGCGCTCGCCGACCTGCCCGGCGACGTGCTCGCCGCGCTTGCCGATCGCCCGGTCCTGACCGCGGCGCGCGATCCGGCGAGCGAGACGCTGACCGGCGCCGCGCGCGAGCTGCTCGCCCGCTACGGTGCCAGCCACCTGCTGCGCCTCCCCGCGGGAACCGGCCCGCGCTTCCTCGCGATCTCGGGCGGCGCGCTGGACGAGGCGCGGCTGGCGCAGGAACTCACCATCGTCGCACGGCTGCTGGAGCGCGTTCCATGACCCTCACCTTGCGCGAAAGCGATGCGAAGGCCTTCTTCGAAGCCCCGTTCCACGCCTACGGACCTGAAATCGGCTATGTCTCGCCGATGCGGGGTGACATCCTGCGGATGCTTGACCCGGTGAAGAACCCGCTGTGGCAGGCGGGCAATCCCTTCCGTTTCTGGACGGTGCACCGCGGCGACAGCAAGCCAGTGGGGCGGATCATCGCCCACCTGCACCGCCAGTCGAACACCCGCTGGGGCTGGAACCGCTGCCAGTTCGGCTTCTTCGACTGCGCCGACGATCCCGAAGCCGCGCGCCTGCTGCTCGGCGCGGCCGAGGGCTTCGCCCGCGAGCAGGGCACCGCCGAGCTGGTCGGCAACTTCAACCTCACCGCCATGCAGCAATGCGGGGTGATGACCGGCGGCTTCGAGGAAACCTCTTACACCGACATGATCGTCGGCCCGCCGTGGCTGCCGGGGATGCTCGCGGGGAACGGCTTTGCGCCGTTTTTCCCGATGACCACATTCGAGATCGACCTCGCCCGCGCCGCCCCGCCGCCCGCAGCGCTGGACCCCGCACATTTCACTTTCGCCCCGATCCGCAAATCGACTTTCCCCGAGCGGATGGAGGAAGCCCGCCTGCTGCTTAACGACGGCTTCCACGACAACCCGATGTTCGTCCCGCTGACCGCCGAAGAGTTCCAGTTTCAGGCAGGCGAGCTGAGCACGATTCTCGACCCGCGCCTGTCCTCGGTGGTGAAGCGCGACGGGGTGCCGGTGGGGGTGATCATCGCCATCCCCGACCTCAACGGCTTCCTCAAGGCGACCCGCTCGCGGATCGGGCTGACGACGCCGTGGCACTTCCTGCGCTACCGCATGAACCGCCGCCGCGCGGTGATCATCTTCTACTCGGTCGCGCGCGCGGCGCACGGGCAGGGGATCATGAGTGCGATGCTCGCTGAAACCCTCACCCGAGTGCGCGCGGCGGGGTATGAGAGCGTGGGCGGCACGTGGATCGCCGACGAGAACCCGGCGAGCCTCAGACAGGTCGAGAAGATGAACGGCCGGTGGCTCCACAAGCTGCACCTGTTCCGCAAGGCAATCGCATGAGCCCCGACGTGCTGCGCCCGATCGTTGCGGCGGCGATGGCTGCGCCGAGCGTTCACAACGTCCAGCCCGCGCGCTGGCGGATCGAGGGCGGGACGCTGGTGGTGCTGGAGGACACCGCGCGGCGGCTGGCGGTGGGCGATCCGCGCGGGAACGACGCCGCGATCAGCCTCGGCGCGGCGGCCGAGGGGGCGGTGATCGCTGCCTCGGGCGCGGGGCTTGTGACAAAGGTCGAGCGGCTTTTTGGCGCGGGCGAGGGCGGGTTGCAGCCTGTCGCGCGCCTCAGCTTCTCCCCCGGCGCAGCGCCCGATCCGCTGCTGGCGGTGCTGGAGACGCGGGCCTCGTGGCGCGGGGCGTTTCTCCCGCCTAGCGCCCAAGACCGCGCGGCGGCGCAGGCCCTGGCGGGCGAGGACCGGGTGATCCTCGCCGACCGCGCAGTGATCGCCGAGACTGCCGCGCTCTATGATCGCGCGAGCTTCGGCATCATGCGCGGGCGTGCTTTCCGCGCCGAGCTGCGCCACTGGATGCGGCTGCGGCGCAGCCATCCCGGCTGGGCGCGCGACGGGCTCAATGCCGCCGCGATGCAGCTCTCCGGGGTCGAGGCGATCGGCGCGGGCGCGGTGCTGGGGCCGCTGTTCGCGCCGCTTGCCGCGCTCGGCCTCGCGTCCTCCTTGCTCGCCGAGGCCAAAGGCTTCACCCATGCCACCGCGGTGGTGCTGTTCCACCGCCCGGCTGGCGAAGACCCGTTCGACAGCGGCCGCGCATTCCACCGGCTGTGGCTGGAGGTCGATGCGGGCGGGCTCGGCGGCAATGTGCTGGCCGCGCTGGCCGACGATCCGGCTGCCTCCGCCGCGCTCCGCCATGCGCACGGCATCGCGGCGGACCGGCGACTCGTGAGCGCACTGCGCATCGGCCGCCGCGACGGGCCGCCCTTCGCCCGCGCGCGGCTACCACTGTCCGAAGTTCTGCTGGACTAGAGCAGCTTCAGGAATTCGATCAGCGCCGCGCGCTCCTGCGCGGTCAGTCCGCTGCCGAAACTGTGCCCGCCATTGCCGAGGCCGGGCCGCCCCGTGTCGACCCATTGCGGCACCGCGAAAGGCCGGTAGCCCACCGGATAGCGCCCCTCCGCGGTCAGCCGCAGTCCCATGCTCGTCCAGTCGAGCGCATGCCCGCCGACCATGAACCGGCGCGGGCGCAGGCGCGGGTCGAGCAGTGCGGCAAGACTGGGCACCGAACCATTGTGGAGGTACGGCGCCGAGGCCCATAGGCCTGCGAGCGGCGGGGCGGTGTAGCCCTCGCCCCGGCGCACCCCGATTTCCGAAGCATAGGCCGAGCCTCTGATCGCTCTCGCCAGCCCGTCATCCATCACCCGCGCCCGCAAGGGATCGGTGCCGACATCGCCGATCCAGTCGGGGTAGGACGCAAGGCGGGGCGCGCCGCCGTTCCAGTCGAAGCGGCCATGGCACGATGCGCAGCCCTGCGCATAGAGCCCCGCGCCGCGCTGCGCCGCCGCGCGGTCGACCGGGCCGGGGAAGCCTTGCGGGCGGTAGTCCGCGAGCCAGGCGAAGATTGCCTCGGCCTCGGGGATATGGCGGCGGGCTTCCTCGGGCTTCACGCCCATGCTGGGGACAGTGAAGAAGCTCGTGATCGCGGCAAGCTGGCGCGCGTCGGCCTTGCCCGAAGGGGCGGCGTAGGCTCCGTCCGCGAGCAATCGGCTGCGGCGATGGCGCAAGGCAAGGTCGGGGATCGAGACAAACCCGCGCTCGTCAGCCCCGCCTCCCAGCAGCGGCGTTCCCGTCTGGAGCTTGAGGGCAGCGACCCCGTTGGTCGCGCCCGGCAGGCCGTTGGGAAAGGGCAGGGCGCGGGCCTTGCCGGCGAGCGTATCGAGCCGGCTTTTTGCCAGCGGCAGCACGATCCACCTGAGCGAAGCGCGCTCCTGCCAGCCCATGCCCGGAAACAGCCTGTCGGCGGTCGCCAGCAGCGCGGAGCTCCCCGCATGGCGGCGGAGCGCGACGAACACGGCTTGCGTGTAGCTTTCGAGATCGAGCGAGGTGTTCGGCATCCCCAGCACCGCGCGCGCGGGCTGCGGCGCGCCGTCGGTGGCGTAGGCGACCCCTGCGTGGCACGCGGCGCAGCCGAGATTGGCGACCTCGACCCGCGATCCGCCCACGGGGGCGATGAAACCGTGGGTCATCCCCAGCGGCTTTTCAGCAAGGTTCAGACGCAGCCCCTCGGGCAGGCCGTCGATGCGCGTCGGGTAGAGGAAGCCGAACCGCCGCAGGACCCGCTGCAACGTCGCCGCATCGGCAGGCGCGGAAGGATCGCGCGCCTGTTCGTCGAGCACCAGCGCGGCCGCCACCAGCTTGAAGGGCACCGCATTGGTCTCAAGCGCGGTCTGCGAGATCCCGCCGAATCCGCCGCCGGCAAAGGCCGCCGCGCCTTTGGCAACGAGCGGGGCATCGGGGGCCGTTTCCGGCGCTGCCAGGGAATCGCCCTGCGGCTCGGCTGCCAGCAGCAGAAACGCGGCAAGGCCAACGGCCACGGCCAGTGCGGCAAGGGCGAAGGTCCTGAAGGTCATGCGGCGCGCGCCGGAAGCTGTGCCAATCGCATGAGCCCCAATGAACCGGACTTGCGGCCTTGCGCAAGAGGCGGGTTCGAGGGCGGCTCCGAATGCCGATGGCTGGGGCGGAAGGATTCGAACCTTCGCATGGCGGTACCAAAAACCGCTGCCTTACCGCTTGGCTACGCCCCAGCAAGAGCGGCGCTCTATAGCGGCTGAAATGCGGATGTGAAGGGGGCGAAAGCGCGTAATGCGCGCCTTCGCCCGCATGCCTCAGACCGGTGCGCCGGTCACCAGCCGCTTGCCTTCGAAATCCGCTGCCGAGTGGCGTTCGCGCAGCTGCGTGTCCTCATCGCCCCACACCTTGTTGACGATCCGCCCGCGCTGGACCGCCGGGCGCGCCTTGATTTCGGCCACCCAGCGCGCGACGTTGGTATATTCGTCGATGCTGAGAAAGGTCTTGGCGTCGTTGTAGATATTGCCTTCGACGAAGGGCGCGAGCCAGGGGAAGTTGGCAATGTCGGCGAGGGTGTATTCGTCACCGGCGAGGAAGCGGCTTTCCGCGAGGCGCTTGTCGGCGACGTCGAAGATGCGCTTGGTTTCCATCGCGTAGCGGTTGATGGGATACTCGTACTTCTCGGGCGCATAGGCGTAGAAATGGCCGAAGCCGCCGCCCATGAAAGGCCCGCTCGCGACCTGCCAGAACACCCAGCTCAAGACCTCGGCACGCTTCGCCGGGTCGGTTGGGAGGAACATCCCGAACTTTTCGGCGAGGTGGACGAGGATCGCGCCGCTCTCGAACACGCGGAAGGGCGCGGCCGGGTCGCTCTTGTCAAGGAGGGCGGGGATCTTGGAATTGGGGTTCACGCCCACGAAGCCGCTGGTGAACTGCTCGCCTTCGCCGATGTTGATCGTCCAGGCATCGTATTCCGCGCCCTTGTGCCCGGCCTCGAGCAATTCCTCGAGCAGGATCGTCGCCTTCACTCCGTTGGGCGTGGCGAGCGAATAGAGCTGGAAGGGATTGTCGCCCTCGGGCAGCGCCTTGTCCTCGCGCGCGCCGGCGGTCGGGCGGTTGATGTTGGCGAAGCGGCCGCCCGAGACGGTGTCGGCGCTCCAGACGGCGGGCGGGGTGTAGGTGGCGTCAGCCATGGGAAGTCTCCTTGCGGCGCGGCACCTGCTTGCGCCGTCACGTCTCTCTAGCTGGCGCGGGGAGGGTCGGGGTTCAAGATGGAACATTCGCGGCCCCGCGCGGCTTTCTCTTGCCGATGGAAAACCTGGTCTATGTTGACGACAGCCTGCCCGGGATCACGCGGCGGCGGGCGGGGAAGGGCTGGGCCTATTACGACCCGAGCGGCGCGCTGATCCGCAACGCGAAGGAAAAGAAGCGGCTCAACGCCATCGCGCTCCCGCCGGCCTACACCGATGCGTGGTTCTGTCCGGCGGCGAATGGCCACATCCTTGCCACCGGATTCGACGATGCGGGGAGGAAGCAATACCGCTACCACCCCGAGTTCCGCTCGCAGCGCGAGAGCGCCAAATACGATGCCTGCGCCGCTTTCGGCAAACGCCTGCCGCTGATCCGCAAGCGGGTGGAGGAGGATATTGCGGTGCGCGGCGTGCCCCGCGAAGCCGCGCTGGCGGCGGTGGTGCGGCTGCTCGATCTCTCGGCGATCCGCATCGGCAACGCGCATTACGCCCGCACCAACGACAGCTACGGCGCGACCACGCTGCGATCAGACCATGTCGAGGTCGGCCGCCGCCGCCTCGCGCTCAATTTCGTCGGCAAGGGCGGGAAGGAGCACGAGCTAGAGGTCGAGGATGCCGACCTCGCCAAGGCCGTGCGGCGGATGGCGGACCTGGGGGCGGACGACGATCACCTGTTCCGCTACGCGGACGATGCCGGCGACATCCGCCCCGTCACCGCCGCCGACGTCAACGCCTATCTGCGCGAGACGATGGGCGCCGATTTCACCGCCAAGCACTTCCGCACCTTCCATGCCAGCAGCCTCGCCTTCGAGCGGCTCGCGACCGGCACGGGACGGGTGAAGCTCGCCGAAATGCTCGATCATGTCGCCGAGCACCTCGGCAATACCCCGGCGATCGCGCGCAAGTCCTACATCCACCCCGCGCTGATCGCCCGCATCGACGGGCAGGAAGAATGGCGCGCCGCCCTCACGCTCCCGCGCCAAACCCGCTGGCTCAGCCGGGCGGAACGGGGCCTCATTGCCTTTCTGGAAGAATGCGGTAGCGCGCAGGGCTATCTGGGCGGCGAGCAAAGCTAGGCAGCGCGGGCCGCGCGCGTTACAGCGCTCGCCCAGCAGGAGATGCCGCAGCGATGACCGAGGCCCACCCCTTCTTTGACATGCACACCCACGGCTTTGTGCGCGTGGCGACGGCGACCCCGTGCAGCCGCACCGCCGACGTGCCCTTCAACACCGCGGGCGTGCTGGCCGAGGCTGAGAAGGCCCACGAAGCGAACGTCGATCTGGTGGTCTTCCCCGAGCTGACCCTGTCCTCTTACGCCATCGACGACCTGCTGCTCCAGAATGTGCTGATCGAGCGGGTCGAGCAGGCACTGGCCGAGGTGGTCGCGGCCTCGGCCGCTCTCGATCCGGTGCTCGTCATCGGCGCGCCGCTCAAGCGCGCGGACAAGCTGTACAATTGTGCGGTGGTAATTGCGCACGGGGCGATCCTCGGCGTGGTGCCCAAGAGCTTCCTGCCCAATTACCGCGAGTTCTACGAGAAGCGCCATTTTGCTCACGGGCGTGGGTGCACCGATCTGTGGATCGACGTCGCGGGGAGCGAAGTGCCCTTCGGCACCGACCTGATCTTCGCCGCCGAGAACCTGCCGGGCTTCCGCTTCGGGGTGGAGATCTGCGAGGATTTCTGGGCGCCTGTCCCGCCGGGGATGCAGGCCGCGATGGCGGGCGCGCTGATCCTGTGCAACCTCTCGGCCTCGCCCGTCACCATCGGGCGCGCGGACGATCGCCACCTGCACGCTCGCTCCTCGGCCGCCCGTGCCATCGCGGCCTATGTCTATTCGGCGAGCGGGCACGGCGAGAGCACCACCGACCTTGCCTGGGACGGGCAGGGGATGGTCTACGAGATGGGCAGCCTGCTCGTGCAGTCGGAACGATTCGACCGCACGGGCGAACTCACCATCGTCGACATCGACACCGAAAGGCTCGCCGCCGAGCGGATGCGCAACCAGACCTTCGCCGATGCTGCCGAATGGGCGGGGAACCCTGCGGACACCTACCGCCGGATCGAGTTCGAGCACGCCTACCGGGCGGGCGACATCGGCCTCGTCCGCCCCGTTGCGCGCTTCCCCTTCGTGCCCGACCGGTCGGAGAAGCTCGACGAGGACTGCTTCGAGGCCTTCAACATCCAGGTCGACGCGCTGATGCGGCGCATCCAGTCGACCGGGGCCAAGAGCCTCGTCATCGGCATTTCGGGCGGGCTCGACAGCACCCACGCGCTGATCGTCGCCGCCAAGGCCTGCGACCGGCTGGGCCTGCCGCGCAGCTTCATCCGCGGCTTCACCATGCCGGGCTTCGCCACCTCGGACCACACCAAGGGCCACGCCCACCGGTTGATGCAGGCGCTCGAGATCACCGCGGGCGAGATCGACATCCGCCCTGCCGCGCGCAAGATGCTCGAAGATATCGGCCACCCCTTTGCCAGCGGCGAGCCAGTGCATGATGTGACCTTCGAAAACGTGCAGGCGGGCCTGCGCACGGACTACCTCTTCCGCCTCGCCGGGCAGCACGGCGGCTTCGTGCTCGGCACCGGTGACCTTTCCGAGTTGGCGCTGGGCTGGTGCACCTATGGCGTGGGCGACCACATGAGCCATTACGGCGTCAACGCCGGCGTGCCCAAGACGCTGATCCAGTACCTGATCCGCTGGGTGATCCGCACGGGCCAGTTCTGCGAGGAATGTTCGGCGGTGCTGGACGGCGTGCTCGATACCGAAATCTCGCCCGAGCTGGTGCCGCCGGGCGCCGACGGGCAAGTGCAATCGACCGAGAGCCTTGTCGGGCCCTACGAACTCAACGACTTCTTCCTGCACCACATCATCCGCTTCGGCCAGCGCCCCTCCAAGGTCGCGTTTCTGGCATGGCATGCGTGGAAAGAAGCGGGTGTGGGAATGTGGCCGGCGGGCTTCCCCGAGCTCCGCAAGAACGCCTACGATCTGGCCACCGTCGCCCACTGGCTCGACAGGTTCTGCGCGCGCTTCTTCGGCTTCTCGCAGTTCAAGCGCTCGGCGCTGCCCAACGGGCCCAAGGTCTCCTCGGCGGGTGCGCTGAGCCCGCGCGGAGACTGGCGCGCGCCGTCTGACGCGGTCGCGACCGTGTGGCGCGAGGAACTGCGCGAGGGCTTGCCAGATGAGGCCGTGCGCGAACTCGCACCTTGATGCCCAAAAGCCTGCCCCTCTCCGCACTCGGGATCATGCTGTTCTGCAACGTTGCCTGGGCAATGAACATCGTGGTCAGCAAGATCGCGGTGGCGAGCCTCGGCGTGCCGCCGCTGTTCTACACCGTGATGCGCTCGGCGACCGTTGTGGCGGTGCTGGTGCCGTTGCTGCTGCGCGGGCGGCCGGAGCGCCTGCCGCTGGTGCTGCTGATCGGCTTTGCCATCACCGGGGGAAGCTTCGGACTGCAATTTATCGGCCTCCAGACCGCGAGCCCCTCGGCGGTCGGGATCGTCAACCTCTCGGGCGCGCCGCTCACCGTGCTGTTCGCGATCCTGTTCCTCGGCGAGGAAGTGCGCTGGCGGCGCGGGATCGGGATGGCGCTGGCGCTGGGCGGCGTGGGCCTGGCGATCGGTGCCCCGTCCGAGGCGGGCGATCCGGTGGGGCTCGGCTTTGCCTTTGCCGGCGTTCTTATCGGCGCCTTCGCCTCGGTCTTCGTCAAGCGGCTCGATATCGGCGCTCCGACCCTGCAGGCCTGGGCCGGGGTGGCCTCGCTTGGGGTCATGCTGCCCGCCACGCTGGCGCTCGAGACCGGGCAGATCGCCGCGGTAAGCGCCGCGCCGCTGGCCGTGGCAGGGTGCGTGTTGTTTGCCGGGGTGATCGTCTCGGTCGGCGCGCATTCGGCCTATTTCATGCTGTTCCAGCGCTATGACGCGAACCTCATCGTGCCGCTCACGCTGCTCACCCCGCTGCTCACCATCGCCTTCGGGACATGGCTGACGGGGGACACGATCCACTGGCCGCTGATCGTCGGCGGGACGATGGCGCTAACGGGCGTCGCGATCATCGTCATCCGCCCGAGCCGCACGGTCTTCAAGTCCTGGCTGGCGCGGCCCAAGGTGTGACGCGAGAAGGGCCGGAGCGTCGGCGACGCCCCGGCCACTTGCTACTGCGGGTATCGAGACTTCAGCCGCGGTCGAGCGACAGGCGGCCCGGGCCGAAGGCGGCGAGCTGGAACATGCCGCCCGCGATAGCGAGGTTCTTGAGGAAGCTCGTGAACTGCATCTGGTCGGCGAAATCGGCGTGGAATATCGCCGCGGCAAGGATGCTGAACAGGCCGAGAGCGATTGCCGCGGCACGGGTGCGGTAACCCGCGATCAGCAGGCCGGCGCCCACCACTTCAAGCGCGACGGTGGCGTAGTAGATGCCGGTCGCGAAGGGCAGGCCGACGCTGGCGATGTAGCCGATGGTGCCCTCGGCGGCAGCGAGCTTGCCGAGGCCCATGACGAGGAAGATCGTGGCCAGCAGCAGCCGCGCGCCGAGCGCGACGGCGTCCTGCGTCGAGGTGGCGGCCGGGGTTTGCGGGAGGGTGGCAGTAATGTCGTTCATGATGGTTCTCCTGGGGAGGAAGGTGGTAGTCAGGGGAGGAGGAAGGGGTGGGCGGGAGACGGTGCGACCCTTGCCGGCCGCCCCCCGCCCATGAGGCCGCCCGTCAGGCGGCAAGCTTCAGCGCGGCATCCTTGGCAGCGGCGATCTTGGCTTCGCCATCGACGCCCATGATCCCGTCAGCCGCGACGATCTCCACATCGGTGATACCGAGGAAGCCGAGGAAGAAGGTCAGCCAGCGGCTCATGAAGTCGAAGTCCGCGCCCACCGGGGTGCCGCCGGTGGCAATGGCGAGATAGGCCTTCTTGCCCTTGAGCAGGCCTTCGGGGCCGTTCGCGGTGTACTGGAAGGTCGTCCCGGCGCGCGCGACCAGATCGGCCCAGGCCTTGAGCGTGGCGGGCGGGCCAAAATTGTAGACCGGCGAGGCGATCACGATGGTGTCGGCAGCCTGAAGCTCGGCGATCAGCGTGTCGGCGATCGCGGCCAGTTCGGCCTGCTCGGAGGTGCGGTCAGCCGCGGGAGTGAGGTTCGCGGCAAAGCGCTCGCCGCTAACGAAGGGCAGGTCATTCGCCGCCAGATCGCGGGTGGTGACACTGGAGCCGGTCTTGGCCACGATGCCGTCGACGATGCTCTGGCCGAGTTGGCGCGAGACGCTCTCGGCGTCCGAGCGGATGCTGGCGGTGATGTAGAGGATGTTGCTCATGTCGGAAAACTCCTTTGCTTGGGAGAGGGGGTGGAGCCGGCCGGCTCGAAGGGGAGAGGGGGAGAGAGCCGGCCGGCTCCGAGGGGGTTGGGGTTAGGCCGCGTCGACCAGCACGACCTCGCTGTCTTCAACGGCCGTGATCGTCACCGATTCCTGCCCGGTGATGGCGACGCCGTCGCGGGCATTGGCTTCGACCGTCTCGATCCGCACCTTGCCGGTGGCGGGGACGAGGTAGAGGTGGCGGTCGGCTGAGCGAGGCGTGTAGGTCACGCTCTCACCCGCCTTGATGGTCGCGCCCAGCACCCGCGCATCGGCACGGATGGGGAGAGCGTCATCATCATTTGCCACGCCGCTCGCCAGGGGCACGAAGGCGCCCGCGCGGTCATCCTTGGGGAACTGCCGCGCGCCCCAGCTGGGCTGGCCGCCGCGGGCATCGGGGATGATCCAGATCTGGAAGATCCGGGTCTCCTCGTCCTCGAGGTTGTATTCCGAGTGGGTGACGCCGCTGCCGGCGCTCATCACCTGAACGTCGCCCGCTTCGGTGCGGCCCTGGTTGCCCATCGAATCGCGGTGCGTGATCGCCCCGGCGCGGACATAGGTGATGATCTCCATGTCGCTGTGCGGGTGCGGCGGGAAGCCCGACTTGGCGGCGATCGCATCGTCGTTCCAGACGCGCAGGGCGCCCCAGTGGACCCGGGCCGGATCGTGGTAGCCCGCGAAGGAGAAGTGGTGGTGCGCATCGAGCCAGCCGTGGTTGGCGGCGCCGAGGGTGTTGAAGGGCCTGAGTTCGATCATGGCGTGTCTCCTTGGGTTTCGTTGAAGCCCAGATAGGCCGAGACCGTCTTCCAGATAACTGCGATAAAACTTGCCAAGATGTTCGGATTATCCGAACAAGCGCGCATGAAGCTCGGTGATCCCTCGCTTGACCAACTGCGCATCTTCATCGCCGTCGCCGAACACGGCAGCTTCGGCGGAGCGGCCAAGGCGATGGGGCGCGCGGTCTCGGCGGTGTCCTACGGCATCGCCCAGCTGGAGGCGCAGCTCGGCATGAGCCTGTTCGAGCGCGAGGGCTCGCGCCGCCCGGTGCTGACCCCCGAGGGCGAGGGCCTGCTGGCCGAGGCGCGCGGCGTTTCGGACGGGGTCGATGCGCTGCTCGCCAAGGCGCGCTCGCTCCACGCGGGGCAGGAACCTTCGCTGGCGCTGGTGATCGACGTGATGGTGCCGGGCGATGTCACCGCGCATGTGCTCGGCGAATTCCGGCGGATGTTCCCGAGCTGCGCGCTGACGCTGAGGATCGAGGGGCTGGGCGCGGTCGCGGCGTGCCTGATCGAGGGCGGGGCTGACCTTGCCATCGGCGGCCCGGTGATCGGCGATCAGCCCGCGCTGGAAAGGCAGGCGATCGGCGAGATCGACCTCGTGCCGGTCGCCGCGCCTTCGCACCCGCTGGCCCGTTCAGGCATCGCGCCGGGCGAGAGCCGCCGCCACCTGCAACTGGTGCTGACCGACCGCTCGCCGCTCACCGAGGGCCGCGAGTTCTCGGTCCTCTCGCCGCGCACGTGGCGGCTGGGGGACCTGGGCGCGAAGCACTCGCTGCTCAAGGAGGGGCTGGGCTGGGGCAACATGCCGCGCGGGATGGTGGCGGGCGATCTGGCGAGCGGCGCGCTGGTCGAGCTCGACCTGCCCGAGAAGCCGGGCGATCACTACCGCCTCTCCGCCCTGTGGCGGCGCGACACGAAGCTCGGCCCGGCGGCGAGCTGGCTGGTCGATGCGTTCAAGACAGGGTTGGCGGGCGCCTAGCAGGACAGCCCCGCCAGCAGCCGCTCGCTCGCCGCATCGGCGGGAAGGAAGGTCTCGAGCCGCAGCCCGTCGAGCTCGTATTCCCCGGGCGAGGCGAGGTGCGAGATGACCGAGATCACCGACAACGTCTCCGCTCCCAGCCGATAGCGCTCGACGAGGACGGGCGGTGCGGAGAGATGCGCGCGCGCCGCCAGCGACTGCACCGCCGGATAGCGCTCGATCCGCCGCAGCACCGGGGTGAGGGAGCGGTCCTGCGCCGCCTCGATCCGCAGCCGCCGCAGGGTTTCGGGGATCACCGCCTCCGGGTTCTCCAGCCAGCGCCCGAGCCCGGCCGGGTGGAACACCAGATCGTAAATGTTGGGGCCGCCCGCCGGCGCGGTCGCGGCCCACAGGTTCTCGCCCGGCGCGGCGGTCTCCAGCAGCCGCCCCAGCGCGCGGTTGGCGGCCAGCAGCGTCCCGTCGGGGCGGAAGGCATAGGCGGGCCACGGCGAAAGACGCTCGGCGAGCAGCGTCACCAGCGCAGGGTCAGGCGCCTCGGGCGTCTCCGTCCCGGCAGGCGGCTGCGGGGCGAGCGCATCGACCAGCGTGCGCTGTTCCCATCCGCGCAGGGCCAGAGCGGCGATCAGCGCGGCAAGGCTGCGCTGCCCGGGCCGCGCTCGCCCGGTCTCGAGAAAGCTGACATGGCGCTGTGACAGCCCCGCCGCATCGGCGAGGACTTCCTGCGAGAGGCCGCGGCTGCGGCGCAAGCGGGCAAGGGCGGGTCCGAAGGCCATGGGGCCACGAATATGACCTCAAGGTAATTGAGTCCATTACCTTGTGTTGCGATCATCTCTCCATCAGCAAGGAGAGAAACATGATCGACCTGTGGCGCCGCTGGACGGCGGCCTTCGACACCGCAGTTGCAACGGGCGACTGGGACGCGCTGCGCCCGCTGATCGTCGAGGATGCAACCTACACCGTCTCGGGCGTGCCCTTCGCCTGCCACTTGGTCGGGGTCGATGCGGTGCTCGCGGGCTTCCGCCGCTCGATCGCCGGCTTCGACCGACATTTCGACCAGCGCTGGTGGTTCGGCGTGGGCGCGCGCGAGTTCGGACCCGATGTGGTCACCGCGCGGGCGATGGGAGTATATCGGCTGGGCGACCGGCCGCTCCTGCACTTCTCCGCGCCGAGCCTGTGGCGCTTTCGCGATGGCAAGGTGGCGATGATGCAGGACTGCTACGATCTCGCCGAGGCTGATGTGCAGGCCGCGCTGGCATGGCTGGCGGAGCACGCGCCGGAACTCGATGCGAGCTATGCCTGAGGCGCGCCTGCGTCAGGCGTCCGGCCCGCACACCGGGCATGCCCCGCCCGCCGGGTAGGGCCGCCCGCAAGGCTGGCAGCGGGTGTGGGTGCCCTGCGCCAGACCGTGTCCGAGGCTGACACGCTCGTCGAAGACGAAGCACTCGCCCTGCCACAGGCTTTGTTCCTCAGGCACTTGCTCGAGATATTTGAGAATGCCGCCCTTGAGGTGAAAGACCTCCTCGACGCCCTCGGCGCGCAGGAAGCTGGTCGATTTCTCGCAGCGGATGCCTCCGGTGCAGAACATCGCGACCTTCTTCTTGCCCGCCAGCAGGGCCTCGCGGTTGTCGCGGAACCAGGCGGGGAAATCGCGGAAAGAGGGCGTGGCCGGATCGACCGCACCCGCAAAGGTGCCGATCGCGACCTCGTAATCGTTGCGGGTGTCGATCACGAGGGTTTCGGGATCGGCGATCAGCGCGTTCCAGTCCTGCGCGTCGACATAGGTGCCGACGCTGAGCCGAGGGTCGATGTCGGGCTCGCCCATGGTGACGATCTCGCGCTTCACGCGGACCTTGAGCTTGCCGAAGGGCATGGCGGGCGCCTCGGAAAACTTGACATCGAGGTCAGTGCACTCCGGCAGCGTGCGGATGTGGGCGAGCACGGCCGCTAGTCCTTCGGCCGGGCCGGCAATCGTCCCGTTGATCCCCTCGCGCGCGAGCAGCAACGTGCCCTTGACCCCCGCGTCCTCGCAAGCCGCGATGAGCGCGGGCTGCAGGCTGTGCGGATCGTCGAAGCGCGTGAACTGGTAGAGCGCGGCGACGCGGATCGGCGCTGGTATCAAACCCGCATCACCCATCCGTGGGTGTCGGCAATGCGGCCGGTCTGGATGCCGACGAGCTGTTCGCGCAGGGCGGCCGTGGTTTGGCCGATGCCGCCTGCACCGATGGTGAACGCGCCGTCGTGCCCGGCGACCGTGCCGACCGCGGTGACCACCGCCGCCGTGCCGCAGGCCATCACCTCGACGAGGTGGCCGCTCGCTGCATCAGCGCGCCACTGGTCGATGGAGTAGGGAGCTTCGGAGACCTTGAGGCCCTGCTCTTCCAGCAGCGCGATCAGGCTGTCGCGGGTGATGCCGGGCAGGATCGTGCCGGTCAGCGGCGGGGTGATGACGGTGCCGTCGGCAAAGACGAAGAACAGGTTCATGCCGCCCAGCTCCTCGACCCACTTGCGTTCGACCGCATCGAGGAACAGCACCTGATCATGGCCCTTGGCAAAGGCCTGGCCGGTGGGGACGAGGCTCGCGGCATAGTTGCCCCCGCACTTGGCCGCGCCGGTGCCGCCGGGGGCGGCGCGGGTGTAGTCTGAGATCCAGATGCTGACCGCCTTTGCGCCCGATTTGAAATAGTTGCCGGCCGGACTTGCGATGACGATGAACTTGTATTTCTTGGCAGGCCGCACGCCGAGGAAGGCCTCGGTGGCGATCATGAAGGGCCGCAGGTAGAGCGAGCCGCCCTCGACCGCCGGATACCACTCGCCGTCAACCTCGAGCAGCGCGCGGATCGCGCCGATGAAAGTCTCTTCGGGCAGCGCGGGCATGGCGAGCCGCTCGGCCGAGGCGTTGAAGCGCGCGGCGTTGGCCTCGGGCCGGAACAGGCCGAGCGCGCCGTCGGGGTGGCGATAGGCCTTAAGACCCTCGAAGATTTCCTGCGCATAGTGTAGCACGCTTGCCGCCGGATCGAGCGGGATCGCCTCGCGGGGCCCGATCACCGGGGTCTGCCAGCCACCCAGCGCCTCGTCGTAATCGATCGTCACCATGTGATCGGTGAACACGGTGCCGAAGCCCGGATCGGCGATCAGGCTTTCGCGGGTGGCATCGGGCGTGGGCGAGGGGTGGGGGAGGCGCGTGAGTTGCATAGTTTGCGCCTAATCCTGTGAGAGGCACAGGGCAAGATTACACTTGGGCACGATTATCGGTAGCGCAGCGACCGCGAGCGCACGCGCGCGAGCCGCAGGCGCTCCGTAGCGCAGCGAAGGAAGCAGCGCCGAGGACGAAGGCGCGGAGGCGCCTTCGAAAGACAAGAAATGAAAAGGGCGTTTCCTGCCCGTCGGAGGAAACGCCCTTGACATGGTCAGCGGCCGGAAGTGCCGCTCACGTAGCCTTACTCTGGCAGAGGATTACCGAGTATGCTCCGTAGGGATCTTCACCGACCTCGCTACTGAACCATGAGACATCGGATCACCTCCTTTCGCGCTTGTGAGCCAGACCCCGCGTATCACCGGGGGCCGAGAGCCGCGTTCGCCGCTGGCCTCGGCATGCAATGTGAGTCATTGCGGGAGGCTGCACAAGACTTGAAATAATCTTTTCCCGCGTCATACTCATTCCTCGCCGCACAAAGGCGTGCAGACGGGCCGCCCGGGGGAGACCTCGGGCGTTTTTCGTTTCCGCCGCGGTTGTGGACAGGCTGGGGGCAAGCCTGTGGATATTAATGTATGGAATCGCTTTCCCGGTCGTCATTGCGAGGAGCCTGGCAGAGGCGACGCGGCAATCCATGAACCGCCGATGCGTCCGGCCGCTCCCTCTGACCATAGATTGCTTCGCTCCGCTCGCAAAGACGAGCTTTATCGGCAATCCTCGACCAGCCGGCTGACCTCGGCGTGGCTGGGGAGGATCAGCGTCGCCTCGCCTTCCACCTCCACCGCGAACCGTCCCTTGGAGAGCGCCATCGCGTCGAGCAGCGGGTCGGAGGCGGAAACCCCGGCGACGATCATCTGCGACCCGAAGCGCTCGGCTGTCAGCGTGCGCTGCGTGGTTTCGGTGCGGATCGTCATCGCCAGATACCGCTTGGCGGGCGAGCCTGTGCGGTCGAACTGCACGAGCATCCCGTCCGGCCCCGCCGCACAGGCGAGGGCGAAGTAAAAGGTATTGTCCGGATCGGAAAACAGCGCGCGCCTGCCGTCGGCGGGCGCGAAGTTCTGGTAGACCCAGCTACCCGGCGTCAGGGCTGCGTCCATCCAGTGGGTATCGGCGATCGGCGGAACCGGGACGGCGGGCGTGGGG
>NZ_LSKQ01000240.1 GCF_001557115.1 Erythrobacter sp. CCH5-A1 | reverse complement strand
TCTTCGGATCGACCAGGCCGTTGTGACCTTTAGCCCCTTCCCCGAGGGGAAGGGGCTAAAGGTCACAACGGCCTGGTCGATCCGAAGAACAGCGCCTGGCTGATCGCCGCCCGCACGGTCGCTTCCTGGAACGGCTTGGTGACGAGATAGGTCGGCTCGGGCCGGTCGCCGGTCAGCAGGCGTTCGGGGTAGGCGGTGATGAAGATCACCGGCATCGTGCCGACGGCGAGGATATCGTCCACTGCATCGAGGCCCGAGGAGCCGTCGGCGAGCTGGATGTCGGCGAGCACCAGCCCCGGCATCGCCTCGGCCACCGCCGCGCGGGCCTGGGTGCGGGTCGCCGCGGTACCGCTGACGGTGTGGCCGAGGCCGGTGACGAGGTCTTCCAGCTGCATCGCGATCAGCGGCTCGTCCTCGATGATGAGCACGCTGGTGGTCTGCTCGCGCTCGATTTCGGCGATGGCTTCGGCGACCAGCGCCTCGACCTCTTCGGGCGTGCGTTCGAGGATGGCGGCGGTCTCGCGAACCGTGAAATCCTCGAGCGTGGTCAGCAGCAGCGCCTGGCGCGCGGGCGGGGTGATCGCGCCCAGGCGCGCCTGCGCGCCGGCCTCGTGCTCGCTTGCCGGATTGCCCGCCGCAGTCGCCGCCGAACCGCTCGCCCAGACCTTGCCGAAGGCGCGGTAGAGCGGCACGCGCCCGCCCGCGAGGCTCTCCATCAGCGCGCCGTCGGCGAGCGCGGCCTCGAGCATCTCGCGCACATAGGCATCGCCGCTCGCCTGCGATCCGGTCAGCGCGCGGGCATAGCGGCGCAGGAAGGGCAGGTGGGCGGCGATCTGGCTTCCGAGGGACATGGACGATCTTTCGCTGGTCTGGATGAGCAACCGACTCGTGCCCATAGCGGTTCCCCGCGCCCCCGTCGCGCTTATCGCGCAAGGTGCTGGATAGGCATGGTTTCCTGCGTAGTTTCCCTAGGGTCAAAAAAATTTCGCGGAAGCCGGGAACCGCTCGCAAGGACGATCATTATCCCCTTGTCACCGCCGAGACCCCCCTCCCGTCCAAGCGGCTGGTGATACGATCCCGAAAGGCCTCCGTTGTTCTGCAACGGAGGCCTTTTTTCGTCGGGCTAGGCCGCGCTGTCCTGCGGCGGCACGCGGTCTGTCTCCCTCAGCCCGCAACTCCTGCAGCGCCGCGGTCCGAAGACCAGCAGCGGGACGATTGAAAAATAGCGGCCGTCGCAGTTGGGACAGCGCGCGACGAGGCCGAGTATCCATGCCGCGATACTTGCCGCAATCGCGATCGCCAATGACGCCGCAATCAGCACAAGCGCGGGCGTGCCTCGCAGATCGAATGCGAAACTACCGAAAACGACCGGGATGGGCTGCAAATAGGCGAGCGTCAGGGCGAGCCTTTGCGTTTCCAGCGTCAGGCCGCGCACGTCAGCCCAACCCCTTCCCATAGATCGCATATTCGCGGTTGATCTTCGACTGGATCGTGTCGGCGATCGCCACCATCCCCTGGTTGTCCTCGAGAATCCAGCCGATCTCGCCGCGCTTCGAGGCGAACTTGGTGCTCGAATTGTGGCGGATCGCCTCAATCATCATGAAGGCGAGCTGGCTGGCAAGGCGGGAGTTGTGGAGCTCCTTGAGCACCCCCATCAGCGGCACGCGCATCCCTGCGCCCTTGGGGAAGTGCAGCCAGCGCAGCATGGTGATCCAGCCGAAGGGAAAGAGCTTGCCCCTGATCTTTGCCAGCGCGTCGTTGAGGTCGGGGAAGGTCAGCATGAACGCAACCGGGCGCCCGTCGAGCTCGGCGATCATGTTGAGCTCCTCCTTGATGATCGGGCGCAGCTTCTTGCCCGCATGGGCAACCTCGGCCGGGCTGAAGGGCACGAAGCCCCAGTTGTCCGACCATGCATCGTTGAGGATGCCGAGGATCGTCGCCACTTCCGCGTCCCAATCGGCCTTGCGCACGCGGCGCACGGTGATCCGTTCGTTCTTGTGACCCGATTGCACGATCCGCTGCACCAGCGGCGGGAAGGGCTTCGAGATGTCGAGATCATAGGTGTAGAGCGTCTTGGCGCGGGTGTAGCCCGCCGCCTCGATCCATCCGGCGTAATGCTCGGGGTGGTGGCCCATCATCACCATCGGCGCGTGATCCTGCCCGCGCACCAGCAGGCCCGGCTCTTCCCAGATCGACAGCGAGATCGGGCCGAGCACGCGGGTCATCCCCTCGCCCGCCAGCCAGCCTTCCGCAGCGGTCAGCAGCGCACGGGCGACGGCCTCGTCCTCGGCATCGAAATAGCCGAAGAAGCCGGTGCCCGGGCCGAAGCCCTGATCGGCCGGCATGGCGAGCGCGAGCTCGTCGATATGCGCCGAGATGCGCCCGACCGGCCTGCCGCCCTGCTTTGCAATGAACAGCTGCACCCGGGCATGACCGAAGAAGGGGTTCTTGTCCGGATCGACCAGCTCGATCTGCTCGGCACGGATCTGCGGGACGAAGTGCTCCAGACGGTCGGAGAACGCCCGGCCGAGATCGACGAAGGCCGCCCGGCCGCGCTTGTCGGTGACCGGCTCGATAACTATCTGTGCTGCACGGGCCATTACATCCGTCACGGCGGCGTCCTCGTATTTGCTCTGGGTCAAGGCGTCTGTGTCGCGCCCGGGCCAATCGTGCAAGCTATCGATCACTCTCACCAACATCCCGCGTTTGGCTTGGCCCCCGATTTGCGGTAGGGCGCGCCCTTGGAAACTGTACGAATGACCATGCACCAGACCATCCCCGCCGCGCCCGTGAAGGCCACCCGCGTCCAGTTCATGGCCGAGGACGACAAGGCGATGCTGCGCGCCGCGCGCGACCTCACCAAGGGGCTGGGCGAGGCCAAGGCGTCGATCTACTGGCCGGACATGCTGGTTTCGGCGGCCGTCGGCTATGCAGGCATCGCGGTGGCGATTGCCTCGGCGAGTGTCGTGGTGAAGCTGGTCGCCGGGCTGGTCGCGGCGCTGGCGCTCTACCGCGCGCTCATGTTCATCCACGAGCTCACCCACATCCACCGCGATGCGCTCCCGGGGTTCCGCACCGCGTGGAACCTGATGGTCGGCATCCCGATGCTCACGCCCTCCTTCATGTATGAAGGCGTGCACGTGATCCACCACAAGCGCACGCAATACGGCACGGTGGAAGACCCCGAATACCTGCCGCTGGCGTTGATGAAGCCGTGGAGCCTGCCGCTGTTCGTGCTGGTGGCGATGTTGCTGCCGGTGGCGCTGATCGTGCGCTTCGGGGTGCTCTACCCGCTCGGCCTGCTGGTGCCGCCGCTGCGCACCTTCGTGTGGGAGCGGTTCTCCTCGCTCTCGATCAACCCGGAATTCCGCCGCCGCGCGCCCGAGGGCGACTTCGCCGGGCGGGTGCGCTGGCAGGAGGCGGGGGCGAGCCTGTGGGCGATGGCCTTGATCGCGAGCGTGTTCGTGTTCGGCTGGGAGCCGCTGGCGACCGCGCTCGCGATCCTCTCGCTCGCCGCGGTGCTCAACCAGCTGCGCACGCTGGTCGCGCACCTGTGGGAGAACGAGGGCGAGGCGATGACGGTGACCGCGCAGTTCCTCGATTCGGTCAATGTCCCCCCGCCGGGTATCGCGGCCGAGATCTGGGCGCCGGTCGGCCTGCGCTACCATGCGCTCCACCACCTGATGCCCTCGATGCCCTATCACGACCTGCCCGAAGCGCACCGGCGGCTTGTCCGCGAACTGGGCACGGGTTCGACCTATGAGGGCGCGAACCATCCGGGGATGCTGACGCTGGTCGGGCGGATCGCCAAGAGCACGATGGGGCGGCGGGCTTAAACCCGCCGCTCCGGCTTCAATCCAGAAAGCAGATCATCGCGCAGCGGCGGTCGGCGGGCAGGCCATCGTCGACCTCGTTCGCGAGCTCGCCCGCAAGGCGGGGGTGCGCATCGAGCGCGGTGACCTCCTCAAAGCCTAGGCGCCCGTAGAAGGGCGCGTTCCACGGCAGATCGCGGAAGGTGGTGAGGGTCAGCGCCCTGAAGCCGGTGTTGCGCGCGTCGATCTGCGCCGCCCGCACCAGCCCCGCCCCGATCCCGCGCCGCCCGAAGCGGGGATGGACGTTCATCTCCCAGATGTGCAACTCGCGGCTGAAGGGCTGGGCGACGAGAAACCCCGCCATCTCCTCGCCGACATGCGCGACGAGGCTGTGCCCTCGCCGGATCAGGCGCTGGAGGTCGGGAATCTCCCACGTATCGTCCGGGTCGAAGCCCTCAAGGCCCGGGTCATGGGTGAACAGGTCTGCCGCCGCACGCTCGATTGCCGGCATCGCCTCTGCATCCTCCGGCCGCGCCAGCCGCAGCGACCACGCGCCCCGGCTCACTCCTCGGTCCGGATCAGCACGGTCTCGCCGACCAGCAGGAACAGCACGAAGGGCGCCCAGGCGGCGAGCAGCGGGGGGTAGCCGCCGAAGCTGCCCATGGCGAGGGCGGCATTGTCGACCACGAAATAGGCAAAGCCCAGCGCCATGCCGATGATCGCGCGCACGAACAGCTGGCCCGACCGGGCAAGGCCGAAGGCGGCGATCGAGCCCAGGAGCGGCATCAGCAGCGCCGACAGCGGCCCCGACAGGCGGTGCCACCACTTGGCGCGCATCTCGTCGGTGTTGCGGCCCGCGGTCTCGTAGGCGTCGATCGATTGCTTCAACTCCCAGAAGCTCTGCGCATCGGGATCGACCGATTGCAGCATGATCCGTTCGGGAGACAGGTTCTGGCCCACCACCAGCGTGGCGGGGCGCTCGGTGATGGCGCCGGCGACATCGAACTTCACTGGCTTCTCGAGCCGCCAGCCGGGCCCTGCATAAGTCGCGCGCGGGCTGCGGATCTGTTCGCGGATGATCCCGCCGGGCGCGCGTGCGTACCAGGTGACGCCGGTCAGCACGATGTTCGCGCCCGTGCCGCTCAGCGTCGCCGCGGACAGGATGTTCTCGCCATCGGTGAGGTAGATGTTCGCGCGCGGCTTTCCGGCGCTGCTGTCCTCGTCGGGGATGGGGCCGTAATCGGCGGCCTCCCACGCCTTCAGCGTCGCGTTGGCGCGGGTCAGGATGCGCTCGTTGAAGCCGAAGCTCACCGCCGCCACCAGCACCGCGGTCAGCAGCATCGGCGCGAGCACCTGATGGGCCGAAAGCCCCGCCGCGCGCATCGCGATCACCTCGCTGTTCGCGTTAAGCGGCCAGAAGGTGAGGAGCGAGGCGAGCAGCACCGAATAGGGCAGGAAGTTCGCCACCAGCTGCGGCAGGCGCAGGCTGGCATAGCGCAGCACCTCGGCCTGGCCGTTGCCGGGTGCGGCGAGGATGTCGCCGGTCTTCGACAGCAGGTCGAGCGCCAGCAGCACCAGCACCAGCATGAACAGCACGGCGATGATCCGCACCACGAAGAGCTTCGCCAGATAGAGCGTCAGCGTGCGCGAGGGGAAGAAATCGAATTGCATCGCGTGATCACTCGGCCGGGGCTGCTTCGGGCGCCGGGTGGTAGGCGCGCGGCGCGCGGCGGCTGAAGAGCTTGGCGAGGCGCTTGCCGAGCTTGGCAAAGGCCATCTCCAGCGCCCCGATTGCCTGCCCGCCCGGCACGTAGGCGACGCGGTAATACATCCACACGATCAGCCCCGCGAACAGCGCGAAAGGCACCCAGAAGGCAAGCATCGGATCGAGCCGGCCGAGCGATGCGACATCCTCGCCGTACTGGTTTACCTTGTGATAGGCGACCACCATGATGATCGAGACGAAGACGCCCAGCGCGCTCGTCGACCGCTTGGGCGGGATCGCGAGGGCCACCGCGAGCAGCGGCATCAGGAACATCATCAGGATCTCGACCAGCCGGAAGTTGAAGCTGGCAACGCTGGCGTCGCGCTGCTGCGGGGCGGTGTCGCGGCTCCAGCCCATCCGCAGGAGCTCGGGGAGGATGTATTCGCGGGTCTGGTCGCCGCGCGCGCGGAACTTCTCGATCGCGGGCAGGTCGATCGGCAGGTCGTGACGGCTGAAGCTCAGCACCCGCGGCGTCTGCCCGCGCATCCCGGTGTCCTGGATGATCGTGCCCTCGGTCAGGCGCAGGATGATCGTGTCGGGATTGTCGCGGGTGGCAAGGAAGGCCCCCTCGCGCGCCGAGATCGAGAGCACCTGTCCCTTGGCGTTGGCGACGCGGGCGAAGATGCCGACCAGCCGGCGGCCCTCGTCCTCGCTTTCTTCGATGCGCAGCGCCATGCGGTCGGCCAGCGTGGTGAATTCGCCGACCTTGATCGAAGCGCCCAGCGCGCCCGAGCGCAGTTCATATTCGAGCTGCTCGTAATAGTAGCGCGAGAGCGGCTGGATGTAGAACACCAGCGCCACGTTGACCGCGACCAGTACCAGCGTGATGAGGTAGGGCATGCGCAGCAGGCGGAAATAGGACATGCCCACGCCGCGCATCGTATCGAGCTCGGAGGAAGTCGCGAGCTTCCTGAAGGCAAGCAGCACGCCGAGCAGCAGGCCCAAGGGAATGGCGAGGCTCGCATACTCGGGGACCAGCGCGCCGAGCATCTTGAAGACGACGCCCACCGGCCCGCCCTCGACCGCGACGAAATCGAACAGGCGCAGCATCTTGTCGAGCATCAGCAGCGAGGCTGCCAGCGCGAAGACGCCGAGCATCGGCACGATCGTGAGCCGCAGGATGTAGCGATCGATGGCGGGGATGAGGTTCAGCAAGGGGCTCGGAATCCGTGGTCGGTTGCGCGCGCGCCGGTCTGCCCTAGCCGCTTCGCGCGAGCGCGTCATGTCCCCAATTGCTAAGAAACGCGCGGGCGCGCGGAGACGTTACCAGAAGCGGCTGTTCGGAATGCCCTTGAACGGCCCCGCCTCGCGCGAAGTCACCCAGCCGCCGTAGAAGCCGCCGGGCTGGGGGGAGACCTGCTCGCCATCGACGGTCACTTCGTCGAAAGGGGCGGCGTAGAAGGCGATGTGTCCGGCAATCCCTTCGAAGCCGCGCGCGGGCGAGGGGTAGGACCAGCCCGCCCCGACCAGCCGCGTATCGCCGATGACCACGTCCCAGTAGCGCGCCATTCCCTTCCATTCGCAGAAGGATTGGCCCGCGTTGGGAACGAGCCGCTCCATCGCGATATCGCTTTGCGGGATGTAATAGGTCGGCGGATGCGATGTTTCGAGCGTGCGCCACGCCGCGCGGGTGTCGGCGAGCACCACGCCTGCGTGGCGGATGCGGATATGGCGGCCTGTCGGCTCGGCCAGCGGCGGGCGGGGATAGTCCCACACGCTTTCCTGACCGGGCCGGACAGGCTCGGGCGCGGGGTGGTGCGGCTGCCTCACGCCTTTTCGAGCGTGCACTGCAGCGGGTGCTGGTTCTGCCTTGCGAAATCCATCACCTGGTTCACCTTGGTCTCGGCGACTTCATAGGTGAAGATCCCGCACACGCCGACGCCGCGCTGGTGGACGTGGAGCATGACGCGGGTGGCCTGTTCCAGGTCCATGCTGAAGAAGCGCTTCAGCACCAGCACCACGAATTCCATCGGGGTGTAATCGTCGTTGAGCATCAGCACCTTGTACTGGCTCGGCTTCTTGGGCTTGGCGCGGGTCTTGGTTGCGACGCCGATCTGGTTCTGCCCGTCGCCATCCTTGCCCTCGTCATCCTCCGCCGCGCGCACGGGGAGCGGCTGCGTAAGGGGCAGCCCGGCCACGGCGGCCGACAGGGAGGGGCGGTATGGGAGCATGCGCCCCCATTATGGGATTCGCTGGCCGAGGTGCAAGCGATTGCGTGGGAATTGTTTGGGGTGGGCCTGCGTAGCGCCAGACAAAGAAAAAGGCCGGCCAGACTTGCGTCTGGCCGGCCGGCGCCTTGCGGCGCGCTCTCGTGGACCGGGTTGGGAGAGAGGAGAGAGGCCCGGTCGGAGAATTCCTTAGGCGGCGGTCTTCACCTTCTCGACCGCGACGCTGACGCGGTTCGAGATCGGGGCGAAGGCGTCGTTGTAGAGCTTCACCCAGGCTTCGGTGCGCTTCGAGCCGAACGAGACCAGCGCGTCGAAGTTGCGACGGGCGATTTCGCCCTGGAGCTGCATGAGCTCGGTCGGCGACTTCACGGCGGCGACCTTCTTGGCGTCTTCAGTGACAGTTTCGATCACGGTCTTGCCGGTTTCGACGTTGTCCTTGAGCAGTTCCTGCGCGCCGGCGAAGAAGATCTTGCCGCTTTCGACGACGGCTTCGACGTTCGCCTTGGTGAACTCGGTCGCTTCGGCGGTGAACTCGGTGCCCTTGGTGTAGGCGGTCTTGGCGCGCGCCTGAAGATCGGCGACGACGTTCTTGGCGGTGGCGGTGATGTCGGCGGTGTTGGCGGTGGTCATGATGCTATCCTTGAGCTTGACGATGGGGTTGGTCTTGGGCGCGGCGGCGGGCTTTTCAGCCTTCGTGGCCAGCACGGGCTTCTTGACCGGGAGCTTGGCGGCAGTCTTGGTCTTGGTGGCCGTCTTCTTGACGGTCTTGGCAGCAGCCTTCTTGGCCGGGACCGCCTTCTTGGCGACCGGGGCCGGCTTAGGCGCGGCGGGGGTCTTCGGAGCGGGCGCAGCCTTCACCGCCTTGGCGGCCGGGGCGGCAGGCTTGGCAGCGGGAGCGGCAGGCTTGGCAGCGGGAGCGGCAGGCTTGGCGGCCGGCACGGCCTTGGCGGCGGCTTCGGCATAGGCCTTCTCGGCAGCGGCATCGATCTTGGCGACAGGCGCCTTGGGCGCTGCGGCAGCCTTCACTTCACCGGTGGTGTTCTCGACTTCGGACATGGCGACCTCGCTTCATGTTGCACTGCACAAAATAGTGAATGCAAGTGCGAAGTCAAGCGCTTTTGTGCAGTGCACAAAAACACTGGGTCACCGGGCAATTTCAGATATTTGGCGCGCGTGGCCCGGCCTTGGAGGGCGAATCAGCGCGTCTTCACATAACGCCCCGGTGCGTCTTCTATGGCTGTGTCGCCCCTGCCGCCCGGCACGCGCTTGCCCTTGGCCGGCACGCGCGCATCCGATTGCCGGTGGAGCCATTCCAGCCAGTGCGGCCACCAGCTGCCGGGATACTCGGTCGCACCCGCGACGAAGTCCTTGAGGCTGGGCGCGGCGCTGTCGCCCACCCAGTACTGGTATTTGCCCGCAGCGGGCGGATTGACCACGCCCGCGATGTGTCCCGATCCTGCCAGCAGGAACTCGGTCGGCCCGGTGAAGTGCCGCGTGATCCGCCACACGCTTTCGGCGGGCGCAATATGGTCCTCGCGGCCCGCCTGCACAAAGCTCGGCGTGGCGACGCGGGTGAGGTCGATCGGCGTCCCGTCGGCTGACAGCGCGTCGGGCACCACCAGCTTGTTGTCGCGATAGAGGTCGCGCAGGTAGGCCTGGTGCCACTTGGCGGGCAGATTGGTGACGTCCCCGTTCCAGTGGAGCAGATCGAAAGCCGGGTAATCCTCGCCCAGGAGGTAATTGTTGACGACGTAGTTCCAGATCAGGTCGCGCCCGCGCAGCGCGTTGAAGGTCGCGGCCAGATAGCGCCCGTCGAGATAGCCCTGGTTCGAAAGCTGCCCGATCATCTCGAGCTGGCCCTCGTCGATGAAATGCTTGAGGTCGCCGCTCTTCTCGAAATCGACCTGCGCGGTGAAGAAGGTGGCGGACTTGACCTTGTCCGCCTCGCCCCGCCGCGCCAGCACCGCGAGCGTCGCCGCCAGCGTGGTTCCCGCCACGCAATAGCCGATGGTGTGGACATGGGGCACATCGAGCCGCGCACGCACATGGTCGATCGCCTCGATCTGGGCGCGGATATAATCGTCCCAAACGACGTCGGCCATGGTCTCGTCGGCGCTCTTCCAGCTGACCACGAAGACGCTGATCCCCTGATCGACCGCCCATTTGATGAAGCTCTTCTTGGGTGTCAGGTCGAGGATATAGAAGCGGTTGATCCACGGTGGGAAGATCACCAGCGGCACTTCCAGCACCTCATCGGTCGAAGGCGAATATTGAATCAGCTGGTAGAGCGGCGTCTCGTGCACCACCTTGCCCGGGCTTGCCGCAAGGTTCTCGCCGAGGCGGAAGGCGTTGGGGTCCGTGTGGGTCAGCTGCCCGCGCTTCAGGTCGTTGACGAGGTGCTGCATCCCGCGCACCAGATTGGCGCCCCGCGTCTCCATCGTGCGCTTCAGCACCACCGGATTGAGCGCGAGGAAATTGTCCGGGCTCATCGCCTCGGCAAGGGCCGAGACCGCGAATTCCAGCTGCTGGCGCTTGTGCCTGTCGAGCCCGTCCATGCCTTTGACGGCCTGGCGGAAATAGTCGGCGAGCATCAGGTAGGTCTGGTGGAGCAGCAGGAAGGCAGGATGTTCGCGCCATGCCGGGTCGGCAAAGCGGCGGTCGGATTTGGGCAGCGCGGCAGCCTCGGGCGCTTCGGCGGCTTTCCCTCCGGTGGCACCAGCGGCAAAGCTCTGTATCACCCCCGACCACAGCTGCATCTGGTCCTGCACGAGCTTGCCCGAAGCCTCGAACATGCCCTTGGGCATCTGGCCGAGCATCGCCTGCGACATCACCAGCCACTGCGCCGGATCGAGCATGTTGGTGCCCTTGGCCGCTTTCTCGGCCGCGGCGGTGGTCTGGTAGGTGGCGAAATCGAGCCACAGCTGCTGGAGCTGTGCGGCGGTGGCGGCCCATTCGGCCATCTCGCCGGCCTCGATGCCCGGGCCGGCGAGCGATTCGCCGCCCTTGCCTGCCAGCATCTCGCGAAAGGCCTCACCCTGCATGTCGAAGAAGCCCTTCAGGCTCTCGCCTGCGGCCGCCAGAGGGTCCTTGTCCTGTGCCATCGCCGCCAATCCGTTCCTTCATCGCCGCCCGTCCGCGATAGTGCAGCTTATCGAGCGCCATCGCAACTTTCCGAAATGGCCCTTCCCACGATCCGAAACTTTAGCCTAGGGAAGGATGCCGCGATGTCATCACGCGCGCGCAAGACAAGGTAATGACGGCCATGAATGACCAGTTCTATCGCATGAAGCGGATGCCCCCGTATGTGATCGCGGAGGTCAATGCCATGCGTCATGCCGCCCGTCTTGCGGGGCAGGACATCATTGACCTCGGCATGGGCAACCCCGACCAGCCCCCGCCGCAGCATGTCATCGACAAGCTGTGCGAGGTGGCGGCCAAGCCCGACGCGCACGGCTATTCGCAGTCCAAGGGCATCCCGGGGCTGCGCCGCGCGCAGGCGGGCTATTACGCACGCCGCTTCGGGGTCGAGCTCGATCCCGATACCGAGGTGGTGGTGACGATGGGCTCGAAGGAGGGCCTTTCGAGCCTCGCCACCGCGATCATCGCGCCGGGCGACGTGGTGCTGGCGCCCAACCCCAGCTATCCGATCCACACCTTCGGCTTCATCATCGCCGGCGCCACGATCCGTTCGGTGCCGACCACGCCCGACGAGCATTACTGGGAATCGCTCGAGCGGGCGATGAGCTACACCGTCCCGCGCCCCTCGGTGCTGGTGGTGAGCTACCCCTCCAACCCCACCGCCGAGACCGTCGAACTGCCGTTCTACGAGCGGCTGGTGGCCTGGGCGAAGGAGAATCAGGTCTGGATCGTCTCCGATCTGGCCTATTCCGAGCTCTATTTCGACGGCAAGCCGACGCGCTCGATCATGGAAGTGCCGGGCGCCAAGGACGTGGCGATCGAATTCACCTCGATGTCGAAGACGTATTCAATGGCGGGCTGGCGGATGGGCTTTGCGGTCGGCAACAAGCAGTTGATCGCGGCGCTGACGCGGGTGAAGTCCTACCTCGATTACGGCGCCTTCACCCCGATCCAGGCGGCGGCCTGCGCGGCTTTGAACGGGCCGCAGGATATCATCGAGAGCAACCGCGAGCTTTACCACAAGCGCCGCGACGTGATGGTCGAGGCTTTCGGCCGCGCGGGCTGGGATATCCCCCCGCCGCCCGCTTCGATGTTCGCCTGGGCGCCGCTTCCGCCGGCGCTGAAATCGATGGGCAGCCTCGAATTCTCCAAGCAGCTCCTGACGCAAGCGCAGGTCGCCGTGGCACCGGGCGTGGGCTATGGCGAGAACGGCGAGGGCTATGTGCGGATCGCAATGGTCGAGAACGAGCAGCGTCTGCGCCAGGCGGCGCGCAACATCAAACGCTACCTCCAGTCGGTCGGGGTCAACAGCTCGGCTGCCTGAGTCACCTGTCGGTTCCCGATGAAATCTCATCCAAAATGGAAGTAATTTCGTCGATTGTAGGTTAGTCTGCAGGTAAATAGGGGGCCACGTTAGCAAGGAGACAGCCATGGCTTCCGGCGCCGCCAAGCGGCTGACCGACAGACAGCGCGCCGTCATGGAACGGATCGATCGCCGCGTCCCGATCAAGGTGATCGCGGCGGAGCTTGGCGTGTCCGAGACCCGCATCAACCAGCATATCCGCGCGCTCAAGGACTTCTACGACGCCGCCAGCCTTGGCGAGCTGGTCGAGAATTATCGCGCCACGCTCAGCCCCGAAGCGGCCGACGCGGCGACCCAGAACGACCGCGAGACTGTTCCGGATACAGAATTGCTGAAGCCCTTCAGCGAACCTGCATACACAAATTCGCAGATTAACGTCCCGACTGATCTGACTGATTTCGGTGGCCGGGACGACCCGGGCCAGCTGGTCCTCAGCGATGCGATGCCTCTCATAGAACAGGCGCCGTGGCTGCAGGCAGGCGAACCGCGGGTGGTCCCCGGAGTGCTCGATGGTGAGCATGCCGTCCTGCTGCGACTGGGGGCGATCGTCGGGATCGCCACCGGCATTCTGGCTTCGGTGATCCTTGTGGTCACGGCCGCGATGACACTCAGCACAGCTACGGAAGGCAAGGCTCAACTCTCCGCGGAAACCAAAGCGGCGGCCGGGTGAGCACCGGTGCTGCTGGAGACCACCGATGGAAGACCGTATCCTTGCCGATGCCTACAATCTGAAGAAGCTCGTGCGCGAGGCGGAGGCGCTTGCCGATGAATCGATCATCGCCATGGCCCGGCTCAAGCAGGCGATGCTCGCCGCCCGCCAGAACCCGGCGGTTGAAGTCCACACCGGCCAGCGCGCGCTGGTCCGCCTGACCGAGGCCGAGAGCTGCGCCCTGTCGATGTCGACCAACCTGCTGCGCGTGCATGACGAACTGAGCAAGGTCGCGCGGGTTCACGCAGGTGGCGATACCGGCATCCCCACGGAGGTTCCGCCGAGCGCAGTCGAAACCCGGTCGGCGCATCGGGAAACCGACGTGGAGCAGGTGATCGCCTGAACCGATGAGCGACTGGCTGGAACTGTTCAACGCATACCGCGCTCCCGCTCAGCATGTAACCGGCTTGCTGCTTGCCGCAGCAATCTGGCGCTGGGGCGGGAGCCCGGAGCGTTGGCTGGCGGCGATGTTCGTCTTGACCATGATCTTGCCGGTCTATCTTGTCCGCCTTCTCGGTTCGCAGGATTTCTTCGTATTCGGCGCCTGGGAAGTCTATTACGTCCTGATCGACGTTGTTGCGGCGATCCTGTTTCTGGGCGTGGCGTTGAATGCCAACCGCAATTACCCGATGGGTATTGCCGCCTTCCAACTGGTCGCGGTGGGGGCGCACATGGTCGACGCGGTCGCGGACAGCGCCTCGCCGCTGGCGATCGCCATTCTGGTCATCGGCCCTTCCTATTTCCAGCTGCTGCTGCTGCTGACCGGCTTCATCCGGCACATCCGGCGCGAGCGACGCTTCGGTCCCTATCGGGCGTGGCGTACTGCCCCGCCCGCGACCGGAGGGTTGACGATATGACGCCGGCCCTGGCTCCTTCCCACCTTGCCCCGAGGAGGGTGCGCCGATGCTGACCCAGGTCCTGTCCCGAAGCGGCGAGGGCGCTGTCTCGCCCGATCAGCGCGCGGCGGCGATGATCGCCTATCTGCGCAGCTTCGTGCTCGCTCCGCCCGCACAATACGAGCGCGGCCATGCGATCTTCCTTGATCGCCACAGCAACTGGCTGGGCGATGCACCCTGCGGGATCGGCACGATGACGACGCTCGCGATCCGGATGCGCGCGCTGCTGGGGGATGCGCTGCGGCATGACGCAGCCGGCATCATCCTCGCGCACAGCCACCCTTCTGGCCATTGCCGCCCGAGCGGCTGCGACATCGCCACCACCCGCCGCCTCGCCCAGATCGCGCTGGCGCTCGACATCGCGCTGATCGACCATCTGATCTTCACCACCGACGCGGTCTACTCGATGCGCGCAGGAGGTCTGCTGTGAACGCGCCGCTCGCGTCGGACCACTTCCCCGGCAACGACATCGCCGGCCCGCGTTTCCGCGAGGCGGGCGAGCTGGTGCTCGACCAGTTCCACTGTGACGGGCGGGTCTTTGACCAGTGGCTCGGCTTGCGCCCGCGCGAATTCGCGCTGTTGTGGCGGCTCGCCGCGCAGCCGGGCGAGCGCCTGTCGGAGCAGCAACTGCACATCGAAGCCTTCCGCATCACGCTCGAACCCGAGCCGGGGGGCGTTTCCGCCGATGTCGCGCGCCTGCGCGGCAAGCTTGCCGCTGCCGGTGTCGGACACCTGATCTGCACCGACGGCGATGGCCGCTACTTCCTCGACGTGCCGCCCGATCACGGCCTCTCGCCTGTGGCTGCGGGATGACGTGCGCCTCTGGACAGGGCGTGGCCGATCGGTCAATCTCGGTGCAAACAAAGAGCTGCGAGGATCTGCCTGCCATGTCTGCCCAAGCCACCGCCACCACTATCGCCAACGATCGTATTGCGATCACGCTGGGCGAGGACGGCGTTGCCGATGTCCGCTTCGTGCGCGCCGAGAAGATGAACGCGCTCGATCACGAGATGTTCGAGCGGATCATCGAGGCAGGCCACGCGCTGCAACGGATGAAGGGCCTGCGCGCGGTGGTGCTCTCGGGCGAGGGGCGGGCGTTCTGCGCGGGGCTCGATCTCTCCAACTTCTCGCGCAAACCCGCGGAGGACGAGCCGCCGCTGACCGAGCGCACCTATGGCAATGCCAACCGCCCGCAGCAGGTGGCGATGCAGTGGCGCAAGCTTCCCGTGCCAGTGATCGCCGCGATCCACGGCGTGTGCTTCGGCGGTGGCCTCCAGATTGCCAGCGGGGCCGACATTCGCATCGTCCACCCCGAGACGCGCCTTGCGATCATGGAAATGAAGTGGGGCCTCGTCCCCGACATGGGCGGCTATGTGCTGTGGCGCGGCCTCGTGCGCGACGACGTGCTGCGCGAGCTCATCTACACCAATCGCGAATTCAACGGCGGCGAGGCGCAGACGCTGGGCCTTGCGACCCATATCGACGAAAACCCGCGCGAGCGCGCCTTCGCGATCGCCCGCCAGATCGCCTTGAAGAACCCCCACGCGATCCGCGCCGCCAAGCGGCTGCAGGCCGGCATGTGGGAGCAGGATGCCAATGCGATCCTGATGGAGGAGAGCATCGAACAGCACGCGATCATGCGCAGCCGCAACCAGGTCGAGGCGGTGATGGCGGAGATGGAACGCAGAAGGCCGAATTTCGACGACGTGTAACTGCCGCCGGCATTACGCAACCGCCGGTTGCGCCCGTGCCGAGGCGATTTCGAGCGGGCGGATGATGAGGGTCGTCCGGTCATGGCCCACCGCAAGATGCAGGACATCGCCGGCCTCCACCGCCAGTGGCTCGGGGAAGGTGTGGAGCACCTGCAGCCAGCCGCCATCGGTGTAGCCATCCGGGTGATTGTCGAAGGTGATTCCTTCGGCAAGGTCGACCTCCATCCACTGGACGATGCCGGCAGCAATGCCATTCGCCGTGACGCGGACGCTGAGCAGTTGCACGTCGCTCGGGTGCGCCTTGGCGGCCAGATCGACGCGCAATAGCTCCACATCGCGCGACAGGCGCTTCCAGTCGGTCATGGTGCCGTGAATCGGCAGCTTCTGCGCGGCAAGCGCGGCGAAGGGCGAGACGTCGAAGCCCGAGACCTTGTCGACGAACACGTAATCGGCCAGCACCGCGCTCTCGACCAGACAGCCGATCGCGGCGGCGGCGCGCGGAATGATGATCGCATCGGGCTTCAGGAGCCGCGCGTGGGCATCCTCGAAGGTATCGATGACGCGTTCGGTCAGCAGGTCGCTCGAGAGGATCTCCGAGACAAGGATATCGGCCCGCTCATCCAGCTGCTCTCCCACCGCCAGCGCGCTCGAGGCGCAGGTGTGGACCGTGACGCTGTCGGCATAGCCATTTTCGGCGATGATACGCCGCGCGGTCTGGGCGATGACCGGCACCATCTCGCAGGCCGTGACCGAGCGCGCCCCTGCGCGCGCCGCCATCATCGAAAGAAGCCCGCTCCCGGTGCCGATATCGAGCACCCGCGCATCGGGCCCCGCGGCCGCGATCGCGGCGACGATCGCCGCCTCGAAGGCATCGTTGCGGCGCGTGTCGTTGAGCATCGGGATATGCCAGAACGGCACGATCTCGGCGCTGAGGCGGCGGATCTGGTGTTCGATGTGGAGGTTGCCCGGCTGGAGCGCGAGCGCGTGGGTGAACTGTTCGAGCGCCTCGTGCTTGCGCCCCGCATCGGCCAGCGTGACGGCGAGGTTGTTGACCGCAACCGCATCTGCAGGGTCCGCCGCCACGGCTTGCTCGAGCGCGGTGATGGCACAATCGAAGCGGCCGTTGCGGGCGAGGATCAGGCCCTTCTCGTGATGCGCGACCGCATGGCCCGGGGAGAGCGCCAGCACCTGGTTCCAGAGCTCCAGCGCCTCCTCGTCCGCCCCGCGCTGGCCGAGGATGCCGGCGAGCACCGGCAACACCTCGGGCAGGCGGTAACCGTGCTCGATAACCATGCGGAAGCGCGGCTCGGCCGCAGCCAGATTGCCGACCCGCTGGAGCAGCAGTGCTTCATGCAGCATGGTGCGGGCAAAGGTGATGTCTTGGGTGGTGCAGGTCATGGTAATCCCCTCTCGCGTGTTGCGTTGCGGTGAGGGGACGGTATTAACCCTTTGCGTTAATTGCCCGTCCGTGCCGGCTAAGGGATTTCCGATGGCACGCTCAACCAAACACCGCCCCGGCTGACTTGGTCAGCCGAACACCGCCACACACTGGATCCCGTCGAGCACCTGCCGCCCCTCCGCATCCCACAGCCGGAGGCGTTCGGAGGAATAGCCTCGGTCGGCGTGCTGGCTGGCGTTCTCGGCCAGATACCAGCCATCCCGCGAGCGGCTTTCGGGGTCGAGCACGTTGAACGACCAGTTGATCGAGCTGATCGGCCCCTGCCGCTGCATCGCCCGCATCGCGCCGGGCGGCATGACGTCACCCATCAGCACCAGCGTGGAGACCGGATCGAGATCATGCGCCTCGGTCAGCCGCGCCCAGCGCCGCACCGTCGCGCCGCGATCGCTGCCCTTGGTCTGGCCGTGGCGCAGCTCGAAATTCCTGGCGACGAAGGCGGGGGCGAATTGGTGGGTGACGACGGCGTTGTCCTCGGGCGGGCCGGGCCAGTCCTCGGGCAGAGCCGCGGAATGCACGGCATTGGCCTCGCGCCCCTCGCCGAACAGCCAGAAGGCGCTCAGCGCGACGCGGCCTTCTGCGATGATCTCGCTGCGCACCTGCGTGACATTGCGGCCCTGGCGGACGATCTCGGCCTTGAGCTCGATGTCCTCGCCCACCGGCGCGACGAAGGCGATCTGCCCGGCGCGCAAGGGCGGCAGGCCCGGGAAGGCGCGCACCGCCATGGTATAGGCCACCAGTGCCGAGGCCCCGCCATAGAGCGTTCTACCCTGCATCCAGTCGGCGGCATGGGTGAGGCGGGCAGGCCCGGGCTGGCCAGTGACGGGTTCGAGGAGGCTCGCAATGGTCATGCCGCAAGCCATGGCGCGCGGCGGCGGCGGCGTCCAGACTGACGTTAGGGAAGGCTGCCCACGCAAAGACGCATTGCCATTGGCCCGCCGAATCGCTAGTGCCCCGCTTCCTTTCGAGGCATAAGCCAAGGAAGGCTCGGCCCGATGGCGGAGTGGTGACGCAGCGGACTGCAAATCCGTATACGCCGGTTCGATTCCGGCTCGGGCCTCCACATTCTTTTGCGATTGCGAACCCGCCCCGCAGGGCTTAGGGCGCGCAAACGGGTATGCCGCTTTAGCTCAGTCGGTAGAGCACATCATTCGTAATGATGGGGTCACGTGTTCGAGTCACGTAAGCGGCACCACTTTTCCTTGCTCTCCCTGGCGCTGGGGCTCTTCGCCCTGCTGGCTGTCGCGGTGCCCTTGGCCGCTGCGGGGGCCGGGGCCTTGTGCGGTACGGGCCGCAATGCCGGCATCTGCTTTGCCTCGGTCGACCGCGGGGGGAAGCTCTCGGGCGCCGACAGGGCGCGGCTCGAAGCCGCAGCGCCGGTTGCGATCGACATTGTCGGCTCGCGCCGCTTCGCCGCGGAACTCGCCGCGTTCCATGCCGCCTTGCCCGCGCGCTGGGTCAAGCAGAACCGCTACTGGCGCGGCTTCGATCCGGTCGCGGCGCCCAAGGCGGTGCGTGCCGCCTTTGCGGGCCTGCACATCGATACCCGGGGCGGCGCGCGGGCGCGGGCTGACGCCAGGTTCGGCGGCAATCTGGCCTATGAGGGCAGCACCGACCCGCGCACCGGCGAGCGCTTCATCCTGCTCAATCGCTACCGGCTGGACCGTCCGGTGGCTGGGCTGGTGAGCACCTATGTCCACGAGGCGTCGCACAAGGCCGGCTATTCGCATCGCCCCGGGCAGACCCCGGACCAGAAATGCGAGCCGCCCTATGTCATGGCGCAGCTCGCGCGCAAGCTGGCCGAGCCCGACAGCTGGGCCAGCTTCGCCGCAAGCAAGAATGCCTGCCGGTTCTGGCGGAAGATGCCGTGAGGCCGGACGCGGCAAGGGAGACTTAACCCCTGTCGTGGTAATCTCGCCGCAGGGCTCTTGCGAAATGTGGCCGCAATGGGGCAAAAACGGTTGCCCCGCGCCCAAACTTCGTTCAATGCCCATACCCGCGCCTCACGGGTTCGGAATCACGAGGCGCGCGCCCTTCGCGCAGGGGCAAGTCCGGGGCAGGTGGCCGGAGTGCGCGACGGATCACGTGTTGCAGCATCGTCGGCACCGCCCAGGCTTCAGGAGGACTGAGAACTTGCAGCTTCCGCACCATCTTCCCGGCTCGATCGAGCTGTCCATCGTCATCCCGGTCTACAACGAGGAGGCCGGGCTCGATGCGCTGATCGCGCGCGTCACCGCCGCCGCGCACGCCGAGTTCGGCGAGCGTTACGAGTTCATCCTCGTCAACGACGGGTCGAGGGACGGCAGCTGGAACGCGATCTGCCAGCACGCCGATCACGATCCCCGCATCGTCGCGATCAACCTGTCGCGCAACCACGGGCACCAGCTGGCACTGACCGCGGGCCTCAATCACGTGCGCGGCGATATCGTGTTCGTGCTCGATGCCGACCTGCAGGACCCGCCCGAACTGCTCGGCCCGATGCTCGAGCAGCTCAGGCAGGGCTATGATGTGGTCTACGGCCAGCGCACCAAGCGCCACGGCGAGACCGCCTTCAAGCGCGGCACCGCATCGCTGTTCTACCGCACGCTCGCCAGCATGGTCGACACCCACATCCCGCGCGACACCGGCGATTTCCGCCTGATGACGCGCCGCGTGGTCGACCAATTGAACGCCATGCCGGAACGCTACCGCTTCATCCGCGGCCTCGTCAGCTATATCGGCTTCAACCAGATCGCCTTCCCCTACGAGCGTGACGCGCGCTTCGCCGGGGAGACCAACTACCCCTTGCGCAAGATGCTGGCGCTGGCGGTGGATGCAGTGACGAGCTTCTCGGTCGTCCCGCTGCGCTTTGCCTCGCACCTCGGCATGCTGTTCGGGCTGGCGGGGCTTGTCTCGCTCGTCGGCATCCTGTGGTCGTGGCTGGCGGGCGGCACGGTGCAGGGCTGGGCGAGCCTTGCGGCGCTGACGCTCATCATGGGTTCGGTGCAGCTGCTGGTGCTCGGTGTGTTCGGCGAATATCTCGGCCGCATGTACATGGAGGGCAAGAGCCGTCCGCTGTTCATCATCTCCGAGGTGCGCCGCCATCCGATCGCCGCCAACGAGGAGCCGGCCGAGGCCGTGACGGCCGGTGCCGAGGGCGGGATCAGCGACACCAAGCTTGGCGAGGGCATCCGTGTCGCAGGCTGAATTCGACGCTTACGTTGACGAGTACGACGCCCAGCACGCCCAATCGGTCAAGCTGAGCGGGGAGGACCCCGAGTTCTTCGCCGAATACAAGGCGAAGGAGGCTGCGCGTGCGATGGCTGCGGCAGGGATCGCGCCGCAGCGGATCATGGATTTCGGCGCGGGTCGGGGCAACTGCATCGCTCACTTGCAGCGCGAATTCCCCGATGCGGCGCTGACCGCGCTCGACGTGTCCGCGCGCTCGCTGACGCATTGCGCCGCGCGCGCGATCCGCCCGCTCGAGACGGTGTGCTACGACGGGCAGACCCTGCCGTTCGAGGATGCGAGCTTCGATCTGGTGTTCACGGCCTGCGTGTTCCACCACATTCCGGAAGGCCAGCACATCCGCCTCCTGTCCGAAATCCGCCGGGTGCTCAACCCCAAAGGGCGGTTCATGCTGTTCGAGCACAATCCGTGGAACCCGCTCACCCGGCATGCGGTGGCGACCTGTCCGTTCGATGTGAACGCGGTGCTGATCAGCGCGCCCGAGATGCGCCGCCGCTTCCGTGCGGCGGGGTTTGCCGACGTCGATCTCAAGTGGACGCTGTTCTTCCCGGCTTTCGCTGCGCCGCTGCGCCCGCTTGAGGCCGGGCTCGGCTGGCTGCCGCTGGGCGCGCAATACCGCCTCCTCGCCCGCTGAGAGACACAGGTCCGATGCTTGCCCGCCTGCTGCGTTTCGGGCTCACTGGCCTTGCCAATTCGGCAGTGGGCTGGGCGGTGATCTTTGGCGGGCTGTGGGCCGGGATGAGCGGGCTTGCCGCCAATGCCGCCGGCTACGGCGTGGGACTGGTCCTGTCCTTCACATTGAACCGCCGCTTCGTCTTCGGGGTGACCGGCAAAATCCGCATGCCCGAGGTCCTGCGCTTCCTCGCCGCCTTTGCTTTTGCCTACGGGGTCAACGTGGCGGTGCTGTTTGCTGCGCAGGGCGTGCTCGGTGCGGACAGCGCGTGGGCGCAATTGCCGGCGATCGGGGCCTACATCGTGGTCTTCTTCCTGCTTTCGCAATTCGTCGTCTTCAGAACTGCGGCACCCGAATGATCTCGCCTGCGACCCCGCTCCCCCCCATCGAGCCGCTCGGCGGCCGTCCCGACAAGCCGCCCCTGCTCGATCGCTGGTGGGCCATCGCGCTGGTGTGCCTCATCGCGCTTGCCCCGCTCATGGTGGTGGGGATTGCCCCGCTGACCGATCTCTACGGCCACCTCGGGCGCCACGCGGTGCAGACCGAGCTTGCCCAGCGACCCGGTTTGCAGCCGTTTTTCAGCTACGAGTGGAAGCTGCTCGGCAATCTGGGCGGGGACATTCTGGTCCAGCTGCTGCACCCGCTACTGGGTCTCGAGGGCGCGGTGCGGGCGACGGTGATGGTGACGCAGGCCCTTGGCGCGCTCGGGCTCCTGCTGGTGAGCCGCGAAGTGCACGGCCGCGTCACTCCTTTCGCCATCGCCGCGATCCCGCTGATCTACGGCTTTCCCTTCAACTACGGCTTCATCAACTACACGCTGAGCATGGCGCTGGCGCTGCTCGCCTACGCGGCGTGGCTGCGGCTGCGGCGGACGGCGGGCGAGGGGTGGGCGACCGCGTGGCTCGGCCTGGCCGGGGCGGCGATCTGGGTCGCGCATACCTATGGCTGGGCGTTCCTCGGGCTGCTCGCCGGATCGACCATGCTCGCCGAGGTCTGGGCCGCGCGCACGCATCCGCTGCGCGCCGTCATGCGCATCCTTGCCGCCTGCTGGCCGCTGCTGCTGCCGGTGGTGCCGATGGTGATCTGGCGCGCGGAAAGCTCGGGCGCGGCGGTTTCGGGCTGGGCGTTGGGGTTCAAGTATGTCTGGCTGCTGTCGCCGTTGCGCACCTATTGGCGCGATTTCGACATGGCTTCGTTTGCCGTGATGGTGATGCTGCTCGGCTGGGCGATGGCATCGCGCAGCGTGACGTTCGACCGCAGGGTCGGGACCGCGGCGCTGCTGTGCTTCGCCTTCTTCATCGCCCTGCCCTTCCGGGTGTTCGGATCGGCCTTCGCCGACATGCGGCTGCTGCCCTATGCGCTGGCGCTGGCGCTGGTGGCGATCGGGGCGGGCAAGCAGGACGCGAAGGCCTCGCGCGCGCTGCTGATCGCCGGCGCGCTGGCGCTCGCCTTCTTCGGGGTGCGCATGGCGACCACGACCATCGCCTATGAACGGCAGGACGCGCTGGTGCAGGCCGCGCTTCCCGCGCTGGACAAGATGCCCAAGGGCGCGCGGGTCGCGTTCTTCACGGTCAAGCCCTGCCGCACCCGCTGGGCGCTCGCCCCGCTCGATCACCTCTCTGGCGCAGCGATGGCGCGGCGCGATGCCTTCGTGAACGACCAGTGGCAGCAGCCGGGGGTGAACCCGCTCAAGGTGAGCTATCCGGCGGCCGAGCCCTTCACGCGCGATCCTTCGCATCTGGTGGTGCGCGAGGAGTGCAAGGAGACCCGCTCGCGGGTCAGGCTGTCAACTGCGCTCGCCCGCCTGCCGGGCGCTGCTTTCACCCATATCTGGATCGTCGGCGCGGACCCTGCGAAGGTCACGCCGCCGCCGGGCTTCGTCCGGGTGCGGGATGCGGGAAGCGGCATCCTGTTCGCCAAGCAGCCGGGCGGCTGAACCCGCCCCGTCCTGCCCCCCCTCTGCCGCGCGTGCCGATGAATTCTTAACCATGTTCGGCGTAAGGCTGGGCCCCGGCAGGCCGTTTGCGCTCTGCCGATAGCCGTCCTTCGCACACGGGATCGCCGCCGCGCATGACCGATCATCCTTCCGCCACGCCCGGGGCGCCCGTCGCCGGTCCGCTCGACCGCTGGCCGGTGCTGCTGCTTGTCTGCATCGTGGCGACAATCCCGCTGCTGCTGACCGATTTCCCGCCGCTGACCGATGTCTACGGCCACCTCGCCCGCTATGCGGTGCAGACCGAGATCGCCCAGCGCCCGCTGCTCCAGCCTTTTTTCAGCTATGATTGGCAATTGATCGGCAATCTCGGCGGCGACCTGCTGGTGCAGGCGTTCCACCCGCTGTTCGGCCTCGAAGGCGCGGTCCGGGCGGTGGTGATCCTCACCCAGTTTCTGGGTGCGCTCGGCATCCTGATGGTGGTGCGCGAAGTGCACGGGCGGGTCACGCCGCTCGCCTTCTTCGCGATCCCGCTGCTCTACGGCTATCCCTTCAACTACGGCTTCATCAATTTTGCGCTGAGCATGGCGCTGGCGCTGCTGGCCTTTGCGGCGTGGCTGCGGCTGCGCGCGCGGGGGCGCGATAGGACGGCACTGGTGTGGCTGGGGATTGCGGGCGCAGGGATCTGGGTATGCCACACCTTCGGCTGGACCTTCCTCGGGCTGCTCGCGGGGTCGACCATGCTGGCCGAGGTGATGAGCACGCTGCGCCAGCGCCCGCTTGCGGCGGCAGGCCGCATCCTTGCCGCCTGCTGGCCGCTGCTGCTGCCGCTGGTGCCGATCGTGATCTGGCGCACCGGGGCCGAGGGCACGGGGATCGGCCACTCGGCCTTCTTCTTCAAGATGCACTACCTGGTCTCGCCGCTGCGCACCGAATGGCCGACGCTCGACGTCGCCTCGCTGGGCGTGATCGCGGCGGCGCTGGTGGGGCTGCCGATGCTGGGGCAGGCCTTCACGCTCGACCTGCGCCTGCGGATCGCCGCGCTGCTGTGCTTCGCCTGCTATTTCCTGATGCCGACCCAGATCTTCGAATCCGCCTTCGCCGACATGCGGCTGGTGCCCTATGCCTTCATGCTGGGCCTGCTCGCGATCGCGCCCGACCACCGGATCGCGCCGGGGATGCTGCGCGCGGTGACGGTGATCGCCATCGCCTTCTGCCTGGGCCGGCTCGCGATTGTGGGCGCGGCCTATGTCGAACAGGACCGCCGCATCAACGCGACGCTCCCGGCGCTCGATCATATTCCCCAAGGCGCGAAGGTGGCGTTCTTCGTGGTCAAGCCCTGCATTGCCCCGTGGCCGCTGCCGGTGCTCGACCATGTCGGCGCGCTGGCGCTGGTGCGGCGCAATGCCTTCGTCAACGACCAGTGGCAGCGCCCGGGGCTCAATCTGCTGAGGGTGCGCCTGCCGGCTGCGGGAGCCTTCGCGCACGACCCCTCGCAGCTGGTGCTGCGCGACGATTGCCCGGTGGGCACGCGGCCCCCGCTGTCGCAGGCGCTCGCCGCCATGCCGCGCGGGGTCTTCACCCATATCTGGATCGTGGGCGAGGTCCCCGGCAGGATCACCCCGCCGCCGGGCTTCGTGGAAGTGCCCGGCGCGGGGAGCGGGCGGCTTTACGCCGCCGCGCGGTAGCCGCTGCCGCGCACCAGCTGGCCCGGGCGCGCGCCGGTGCTCTGGTCGAAGCGGCGGATGATCTGGCCTGCGACGATGGTCGCCTCGTAGCCGGTCGCGCGCTGGTGCAACCGGCGGCCCCCGGCGGGAAGATCGCGCACGACTTCGGGCAGGTGCAGGGCAAGGCCATCAAGGTCGATTACATTGAGATCGGCCCTGCCGCCGACGTTAAGCGTCCCCCGGTCGGTGAAGCCCACCGCCCGCGCAGCCTTGGCGCCCAGCATGTGCACCGCCTCGGCGAGCCCCAGCTTCAGCGGCCCGTCCTTCTGCACGAACTGGGTGAGCAGATAGGTCGAATAGCTCGCATCACAGATCGCCCCGTAATGCGCCCCGCCATCGCCGAGGCCGGGGACGCAATGCGGGTGGCGCAGCATCTCGTGCGCGCTGGCGAGGCTGGCGTTCTCGTAATTGCCGAGCGCGGCGAGGAACAGCCCGCGGCCCTCGGTTGCCAGCAGCCGGTCATAGGCGACCTCCTGCGGGGTGCAGCCACGCGCCTCGGCCTGGCCCGCCATGCTCATGTGGGCGGGCGGAGCGTAATCGGGCGGGTTGTCGAGCGGGAACAGCCAGCGCCAGTTGCGCGCCAGCTCGTTGAAGGGGTGGCCGGGGGTGAAATCCTCCGAAATCAGCGCGGCGCGTAGGGCGGGATCGCGCATGGCCGCCACCTGCTCCGGGATCGAAAGGTGCGCGATCTTCGCCCATGACGGGCACAGCACGAAGGGGTGCACCGTCAGCTCGAGCCCCGCGATCAGCCCGATCGGGCGCGGCATCACCTGCGCGTGGGCGACGCCGCCGCTGGCATTGGTGCGCTCGAGCATTTCGAGAACCCGTCGCCAGCGCGGCGGCGCGTCGTTGCCCGAGGCGAGGGTGAAGGTCGCCGGACGGCCGCTCGCCGCGATCATCCGCTCGATCACCGGATATTCCCGGTCCCACCCCACGAAGGCATCGAGCACCACCTGGAACGTCCCCGCGCCCGCATCGGCCATGCCGCGCCCGATGGCTTCGAGTTCGGCGATGTCGGTGTCGAAGGTCGGGATCGCCTCGCAGTCGGCGGTCTTGTGGATGGAGAGCCGCGAGGTCGCAAAGCCGAGCGCGCCCGCGCGCATCGCCTCGGCAGTGAGGCGGCGCATGCACGCCAGATCGTCTTCGGTCGCAACCTCGCGCGCCGCGCCGCGCTCGCCCATGGCGTAAACGCGCAAAGGGGAGTGCGGGAGATAGGCCGCCACATCGATGTCGCGCTGTCCGGCGGCGACCTTGTCGAGATACTCCGGGAAGGTCTCCCAGTCCCAGTCGAGCCCCTCGGTCATCACCACGCCGGGGATGTCCTCGACCCCTTCCATGACGTTGATGAGCATGTCGTGATCGCTCTTGCGGCAGGGCGCGAAGCCGACGCCGCAATTGCCCATGACGGCGGTGGTGACGCCGTGCGCGGAGGATGGCGAGAGCTCCTCGGCCCAGATGCACTGGCCGTCATAGTGGGTGTGAACGTCGATGAAGCCGGGTGTGACGATCTTGCCCTTCGCGTCGATCTCCTCCGCCCCGCGCCCGCTCACCTGTCCGATGGCCGCGACGCGCCCGCTGCGGATCGCGACGTCGCCCTCGAGCAGATCGCCGCCCGTCCCGTCGGCAATGGTGCCGCCGCGGATCACCAGATCATAGTCTGACATGGCTCAGGCCTCTCCTCCCGCCAGTTTCACGATCCCGCCGATGAGCGAGCCCAAGACGAAGATATAGATCGGCGGCATCGAGATGTAGAGCGGCAGCAGGCGCTTTTCGGGCGCCTTGTGATAGCCCAGCGCGTAAAGCACCCGCATCGGCGGCCAGACGATCCCGATCGCCGCCGCCCAGAGCGGGCTGACGGCATAGGCGAAGAGCCACATCCCGGGCAGGAACAGCACGAGGTGTTCCAAGGTGTTGTGATGCGCGCGCACGTGGCGGACATATTCCTCGGGCCCCTCGTGCGAGGGCGCGGGCACCTTGAACTTCACCCGCGCAAGGCCAGCCTTGAGCAGCGTGAAGTAATAGGCGAGCAGCGCCAGCGCGCTGACGATCACGACATAGATGTAAGGGTCGGTCATTGTCCTGCGCCTCTCCCCAAGCGCTGGCGTGGAGGCTGACGGGGGGAGGGGCGCAGGACAATGACCGACCCTTACATCTATGTCGTGATCGTCAGCGCGCTG
>NZ_LSKQ01000239.1 GCF_001557115.1 Erythrobacter sp. CCH5-A1 | reverse complement strand
GTGCCGCAGCGGCGGGACGGGCGGCGAAGGGATCTTCCCACCACATCACCCGCGCGCCGCACCACCCGCCGACCAGCAGCACCAGCATTGCCAGCGTCCATCCCCGCGTTCGGGCGCCCGTCCGGACGGCTGCCCGGGCCCGGCGGGGCCTATCCGTCACGGGTTGGCCTGGCCGAGCTGCCCGGCTGCGGCCGGATGCGCGTCGTGATCGGTCTTGTCCCACACTGCGGCGCGGCCCAGCAGCGTGCGGGCATAGGCGAACACCGCGCGCCTGCCGGCGATGATCGCGATGACATTGGCGAGCGGCAGGCGCAGCACTGCGTACACGCCCTCGGCAAGGCCATATTCGCGCGCGGTGAAGGCAAAGCGCATTGCGATCCGCCAGACGAACGCCGCCGCATTGGCAGCGAGCACCGCGATCACCAGCGGGGTGAGACGCGGCGGCTCGGCATAGCCGAAGGCCACCATCAGACCCAGCAGCGCGGTCAGCGCCACCAGCGCATAGCCGACCAGCAGCACCAGCGCGGTCATCGGCCCGCGCCGGTCGCGGAAGCGCATCCAGTATTCGATCGGCCCGCCGGCCCAGCCCACGCGGTCCCAGCCCTGCAGCGCGATCCCCAGCACCCAGCGCGCCTTCTGCCGCACGACATTCTCGAAGCGGTGGGGGAAAAAGGCGCGGGTGGCGATCAGCCGCCCGTCCTCGCCGCGCACCCGCACGAAGCGGCAGCGCCCGCCCTCGGCGGCGATGGCGAGGCCGAGCTCGTAGTCCTCGGTCAGCGAGTCGCTGGCGAAAGG
>NZ_LSKQ01000238.1 GCF_001557115.1 Erythrobacter sp. CCH5-A1 | reverse complement strand
CGCGCGCGGGGGTATGGTTGTTCGTGCCCACCCATAGCCCCTCCCGCGAGCGGGAGGGGAACAGGCGGGCAAAGCGCAAAATCACTCGATCACCTTGGGCACACCGAAGAACCCGTGCTCGGCCGCAGGCGCATTGGCGAGCACGTCGTCGCGCTTGCCGCCGCCGGTCAGCGGATCGGCGTCGACCACATCGTCGCGCAGCCGCAGGGTGTTGGGGATCACCGCCGCCATCGGCTCGATGCCGGTGACGTCCACCTCGCCGAGCTGCTCGACCCACTGGAGGATGCCGTTCAACTCCGGCACCATCCTCTCGAGCGCTGCGTCATCCATGCGGATGCGCGCAAGGCTGGCGATCTTGGCGACGGTTGCCTTGTCGACCGACATGCGCTGCGTCCCGCCCTTACTGGCCCTGAGCGCCCTGGGGCGCGCCCTGCGGGGCCTCGCCGCCGGGCGCTTCCCCGCCCGCGCCGCCCGCGCCGGCACCCATCTGGGCCTGCATCTGCTGGCGCAGGATCTCGAAATTGCGCTCCACCGCCGCACGGGTCATGATGCCGGTGACTTCGATGTCGAATTCGAGATCGGCGTTGGCCGGAATCGGCGAGCCCTGCGGCGGGGTCGCGCCGTAGCCCAGTTCGGCCGGAATGAAGATCGTGTACTTGCCGCCCTTCTGGACGTTCTTGAGGCCTTCGTAGAAGCCCGGAATGACCTGGCCTTCCTCGAACAGCAGCGGGGTGCCTTCGGGGAACAGACCCTGCACCGGGAAGGGGCTTTCCTGGGCGTCCTGGAACACCGTGCCATCGGCGGCGAGCTTGCCCTTGTACTTGACGAAGATCACCTCGCCCGGCTTGGGCGTCGGGCCGGTGCCAGCCTGCACCACATCGACATCGAGCCCGCGCGGCACGGCCGACCAGGCAAGCCCCGCCCCCACCAGCACGGCAAGGATCACCCCGATCCACAGCTTGGTCAGCGAGCCCTGCTTGACGGGCTGGATGGGAACGCGGGTAATCTCGGTCATGGTGATGTCCTGTTAGTCACGCATCGTCACTGGGGCGCGACGACAAAAGGGCGCGGGATTGAAACCGCGCCCTGATGGCTGATCGGCAAAGGGGTTTCAAGCGTTCCGATGCCGGATAGACGCCTGACGACGGGATTATTTGCTCCCGTCGCGCTCCATCCGCTTGCGCTCCATCTTGCGGGCGCGGCGCACGGCGGCGGCCTTTTCGCGGGCGCGCTTCTCGGAGGGCTTCTCGTAGTGGCGACGCAGCTTCATTTCGCGATAAACGCCTTCGCGCTGCAGCTTCTTCTTGAGCGCGCGCAGGGCCTGATCGACATTGTTATCGCGAACCATGATTTGCATAAACGACGACTACCTCATGTCCAAACGCCAGAGCCCTGCATGATTCTGCGCAGGGTTACGCGGTGAATTTCCAATGAAATGCGGGCGATTCCCATGGGGGACCGCCCTTCAATCGGCGCCCCGATAGTCCAACAGCGGCAAAATGGCAAGCCGCCTGAGTGCATTCGTGGCCCACGCCCGCCTAGCCACGGGCCAAGAGCCTCGCTATGGCCGCGCGATGGACGCTGTGATTTCTCCCCTCAAGGCCAGCCTTTACGTCGCCGCGGGCGGCGCGGCGGGTTCGGTGCTGCGCTATCATGCGGGGCGCTGGGCGGGCGCGCTCGCGGGCGAGGGCAATGCCTTTCCGTGGGGCACGCTCGCGGTCAACATCGTGGGCAGCCTCGCGATGGGCGCGTTGGTCGGCTGGGTCGCGAGGCTAGCGCCGGGCGAGCAGACCGCCGAGACCGCGCGGCTGCTGCTCGGCGTCGGCCTGCTCGGCGGCTTCACCACCTTCAGCGCCTTTTCGGCCGAGCTCGTCACCATGCTCCACCGCGGGCAGGCGGGGCTCGCCTTCGGCTATGCCGCCGCCTCGCTGATCGCCGGGATGGCGGCGGTGGTGATCGGCCTCGTCGCCGTGCAGGGGGGCCCGCGATGAGCGAGCCTGCTGCGAGCGACAACGTCCGCCAGTTCAGCGTCGGCGCGGATGACGACGGCATCCGGCTCGACCGCTGGTTCAAGCGCAACCTGCCGCAGGTCGGCTTCGCCACGGTCTCGCGCTGGGCAAGGACGGGCCAGATCCGGGTCGACGGCAAGCGCGCCAAGCCGGAGGATCGCCTCGCTGCCGGACAGGTGCTGCGCGTCCCGCCGGGCGGTGACGAGCCCCCGCGCGAGGCGGCAAAACCCCGAGCGCGCCCGCTCAGCCCCGAACTGATCGCTGAGGCGAAAGACATGGTGATCCGCGAGACGCCCACCGCGATCGTCCTCAACAAGCCCCCCGGCCTCGCCACGCAGGGCGGGAGCAAGACCACCAAGCATGTCGACGGCCTGCTCGACGCCTTCGTCGAGGGCAACGCGCCCCGCCCGCGCCTCGTCCACCGGCTCGACAAGGACACCTCGGGCGTCCTGCTGATCGCGCGCACGCCGGGCAGCGCCGCAAGCTTCTCCAAGCGCTTCGCCAGCCGCAGCGCGCGGAAAGTCTACTGGGCGCTGGTGGTCGGCAAGCCCGACCTCGCCGAGGGCGTGATCGACGCGCCCCTCGCCAAGCAGCCGGGCACCGGCGGCGAGAAGATGCATGTCGACGAGGAAAACGGCGCTTCGGCCAAGACCCGTTACCGCGTGGTTGACAGCGCGGGCCAGCGCGCCGCGTGGGTCGAGCTCGAGCCACTGACCGGCCGCACCCATCAGCTGCGCGTCCACATGGCCGCGATCGGCCACCCGATCGTCGGCGACGGCAAGTATGGCGGGCCCGACGCCTTCCTGACGGGCGCGGTGAGCCGCAAGATGCACCTGCATGCCCGCCGGTTGATCATCTCGGAGCCCAAGGCGGGGGAAGGCACCGGAGGGAAGCTCGACGTCACCGCCGAACTCCCGCCGCACTTCGCCGCAAGCATGGAGGTGCTCGGCTTCGATCCGGCCATGTCCGACGCCTCGCCATTGCGCGAGGAGGTGCCCGAAAAGACCCCTGAAGAGAAGAAGCAGGCAGCCCGCCGCCACTTCAAGCAGGCGAGGAAGGAAGAGCGCGCGCCCCGCCGTGCCCGTGGGGCAGCCAGGGCGCAGGGCAAGCCCAAGCCCAAACCGAAGGGCAAGCCCAAGGCGGGGGGCAAGCCCTCCGGCAAACGACCGACCCGCTGATGCATCCCAATCCGCTCTTCCGCACCGAGGACCGCGCGCTGATGGAGTCGCTGATCGACGAGATCGGCTTCGGCATGGTCTTCGCCCAGACGCCCGACGGCCCGCGCGTGGCGCACACGCCTCTGCTGACCACCGGCGACGGGGCGATGCAGTTCCACCTCGCCCGCGGCAATGCCCTGACGCGGCACCTGGACGGCGCGACCGCGCTGATCGTGGTCAACGGGCCCGACGCCTATGTCTCCCCCCGTTGGTACGACAACCGCGACACCGTGCCGACCTGGGACTACGTCGCGCTCGAGCTCGAGGGCCGGGTCCGCAAGATGGACGACGAAGGGCTCGAGGCCTTCCTTCACGCCGCCATCGCCAAGCACGAGGGGCGGCTGGGCGGGGAGCCGTGGCTGGCGGAGGAGTCCTCAGAGAAGACATGGTCCGGTCTGTTCCGGGGCATCACCGGCTTCGAGCTCGAGGTGCAGGCCTGGCGGCCAACCCTCAAGCTCTCGCAGAACAAGACGCCCGAGGAGCGCGCCCGCATCGCGCTCGGCCTCGAGACCGCAGGCCATGCCGCGCTCGCCCATCTGGTGCGGGAGCTGCCGGAATGACCCGGCTTGCGGTGTTCGACTGCGACGGCACCCTCGTCGACGGGCAGGCCGACGTCTGCTGGGCGATGGAGCGCGCCTTCACCCGCGCCGGCCTCCCCGCCCCTGACAACCACGCCGTCCGGCGCATCGTCGGCCTGAGCCTGCCCGCCGCCGTCCGCAGCCTCGCCCCCGCGCTGACCGACGAACAGAACCGCGCGGTCACCGAGTTCTACCGCACCAGCTTCCGCGCGCGGCGCGATGAGGGCCTGCTCGACGAGCCGCTCTACGAGGGCATCGCCGAGCTGCTCCACACCCTCCACGGCGCGGGCTGGCAGCTGGCCGTGGCCACCGGCAAGTCCGACCGGGGCCTTGCCGCCTGCCTTGCCACCCACGGCATCGCCCACCTCTTCACCTCGCTCCAGACCGCCGACCGCCACCCCTCCAAGCCCCACCCGGCGATGCTCGAAGCCGCGCTGTTCGAGGCCGGCGCCCAGCCCTCCGAAGCCGTCATGATCGGCGACACCAGCTTCGACATGCTGATGGCCCGCTCGATCGGGGTCGCCGCGATCGGGGTCGGCTGGGGCTACCACGGCACCCCCGAACTCATCGCCAGCGGCGCGGGCCGCGTGGTGGAGACCGCCCAAGACCTCGCCGCCGCGCTCGAGGAGACCTTGCCATGACCCCCTCACCTTCACCCCGCGAGGCCGCCGAGGCGCAGGCCCGCAACCGCTTCATCGTCATCACCGCCATGCGCTTTGCCGGCGTCGGGCTGGTGATGCTCGGCTTCGCCATCATCGGCGGCGTCATCGACCTGCCCCGCGCGGTCGGCGCGGTGCTGGTGCTGGTGGGCGTGGCCGACGTCTTCGTCATGCCGCTGGTGCTGGTGCGGCGCTGGAAGGCCGCCGACAAGCGCCGCCCATGATCCGCCGCTTCTACACCACCGTCACTCTGGCCGAGCAGCCGGAGGGCTGGCAGGTCATGCTCGACACCCGCGGCGTGCGCACGGTCGGCGGCGCGCCCCAGCTGCTCCCCACCCGCCCGCTGGCCGAGGCGCTGGCGGCCGAGTGGCGCGGACAGGGCGAGCAGATCGACCCCGCCAGCCTCCCCTTGCGGGACATGGCCGACTACGCGATCGACATCCTCAGCCCCAATCCCCAGGCGTGCGCCGAGGGCCTCCTCAGCTATGCCGAGACCGACACGCTGTGCTACCGCGCCGACCCCGACGAGCCGCTCCATGCGCGCCAGCAGGCGGTGTGGGAGCCGCTGCTCTCAGCCTTCGAGGCCGCCCACGGCGTCACCTTCACCCGGGTGAGCGGCGTGCTCCACCGCCCGCAGCCGCCCGCGACGCTGGCTGCCCTGCGCGCCCGGCTGCTCACCCTCACCCCCTTCCAGTTGGCGGGGCTCGAGGCGATGACGCGGCTCGCCGCCTCGCTCACCATCGGCCTCTCGGCGCTGGACGCCCGCCACGAGGACGAGCCCCTCGCGCTGTGGCAGGCGGCGTGTCTCGAGGAGGAGTGGCAGGCCGAGCTGTGGGGCCGCGACCGGGAGGCCGAGGAGCGCCGCCAGCGCCGCGAGGCCGACTTCCTGCGCGCGGCTGCCTTCGCGAGGCTGGCCGGGACGCCGTAGCCGCCTCCTTGTTGGAGACACATGAGACACTGTCCAGAAGCGGAAAACCCGCCCTTGCTACGGCCTGCCGGTTGCGAAGACAAAAGGGGCGCGGCGCGAGTCATGCGCGCATCGTGTCACACCAAAATCGTGTAGGAAAGCAGTTGGTTGAGCGCGAGTGCGGTTCGGGCCTTTCTACCCCGCCGACACCCATTCCGCGACGTCCGCCGCAACCTTGTTCGCCGCGGCATTGAGCCCCGCGCCGACCGAGCGCGCGTCGGCGGTCACCCCGCCCTCGCGCGCCTCGAAGCGGCGGGTAATGACCGCGCCGTCCTTGGCGATCCGCACCGCATCGAAGCGCACCACGGCCTCAGAGGTCGCGGCATCGAAGCCCATGTCGATCAACGTGCCCTGCAAGGTCACGGTTGGCATCGCGGCGATCTCATTGCCGTCGACCACCATCGCCTGCCCCTTCGCGCGGATCGTCTCGCCGACCAGCTGGCGGAACAGGCGCGCGGGCTTTTCGACCCAGTATGCCTCCTTGATATAGGCAAGCTCGGTCTCGCTCACTGCCACCGGCACGCGCAGCACGTCGAGCTTGGCGGGGGTATCGAAGGGCAGTACCGCGATCACCGGACGCTCTTCCCCGCCTCCCGCACCCGGCCCCGCAGGCGCACGGGTGGCGGGGGTGAGGGTCAGCAGGCTTTCGGGCGGTTCGCCGCCCAGGCTGATGCAGCCCGCCAGCGCAAGCGCGAGCGGCAGGCCAAAAAGTACAGGCCGGAGACGGAGGTTCATGACATTGGGTCCTTCTACTCGGGCCAAATCATTCAGGCTTGTAATCGGGCAGCGACTTGCCGCCCACCAGGGCGCCCGCGCCTTCGCTTTCGAGCTTTTCGGTGATCGCGCGCAAGGACCGGCTGGTTGCGCGCAGGTCCTGCAAGGTCGCCTCGGCAGAGGGCAGCGTGCCGGTGCGCAGCTGGCGGATCGCGGGCCGCGTGTCCTCCAGCGTCGCCGATAGGGTGGCGAGCGTCGCATTGGCGCTCTTCAAAGTCGCACGCAGCTCCTGCGCCAGCGGCTCGCCTTCCTTGCCGACGAGGCCGTTGGTGTTGTCGGCCAGCCGCTCGACGGCATCGAGCGTCTGGTTGAATTCCTGCATTGTGACGCGGAAATCCTTGAGGTTCTGGGTCAGCTCGGGGGTCGCATCGGCGAGCCCTGCGGTGAGGCGATTGGAGTTCTTGAGGATGCCCGCCAGCTCCTTCTGGTTTTCCGGGCCGAGGATCAGGTTCAATTGCTCGGTCAGCGTCGCCAGCCGCTCGAGCAGCAGCGGCGCGTTGGCCACGATCTCGCCGAAGCCGCCGCGGCCCGGGGGGATCACCGGGCGGCCTTCGGGGCAGGCGGTGGTCTCGCAGGTGATCGGCGGATTGTCCTTGCGCGCGCCGTCGAGCAGGATCGTCGAGACCCCGGTGAAGCTCGCCTGGATGGTCGCCTGCGTGCCTACCAGAATGGGCACGTCGTCCTTCACCTTGACCCGCACGCGCACGAATTCGGGGTTGTCCTTGGCGAGCGCGATTTCGGTCACCTGTCCCACCGGCACGCCCGCGAACGTCACCTGGCTGCCCTGGTTGAGGCCCGAGACCGACTGGTTGTAGAAGATGTCGTATTCATCCTTCGCGCCTTCGTTGAGGCGCGCGATCCAGACGATGAACGCCGCCAGCGCCGCCAGCAGCACCAGCGTCACCGCGCCGACCCACAGATGATTGGCTCTGGTTTCCATGCGCGTTCCCTATGCGTGCCCGAAGGCGGCCTTGTCCAATATTCTCTTTTTCATGCCTGTTCCTCGCGCAGGTGCGTGGCATGGGCGGTGCGGCCGCGCGGGCCATTGAAATATTCCTCGATCCACGGGTGCCCGGTGGCGATGAGTTCGGGAATGGTGCCGACCGCGATGACTTTCTTGTCGGCCAGCACCGCGACCCGGTCGCAGATCTCGTAAAGCGTATCGAGATCATGGGTTATGAGAAACACGGTGAGCCCCATCGTTTCCTTCAGCTCGCGCGTCAGCCGGTCGAACTTGGCCGCGCCGATGGGGTCGAGCCCGGCGGTGGGCTCGTCGAGGAACAGCAGCTCGGGATCGAGCGCGAGTGCGCGAGCAAGCCCGGCGCGCTTCTTCATGCCGCCCGAAAGCTCGGAGGGGAATTTCTGCACGGCGCTTTCGGGAAGGCCCGTGAGCATCACCTTGTAGCGGGCGATCTCGGCGCGGAAGGCGGGGTCGAGATCGGGGTAGTACTTCTTGATCGGCACCTCGACATTCTCGCCCACGGTCAGGGTCGAGAACAGCGCGCCGCCCTGGAACAGGATGCCCCAGCGCCGCCGCACGCCGATGCCCTGTTCGAGATCGCTTTCGGTGATGCAGCGCCCGAGCACGTCGATCCGGCCTGCGCTCGGCCGCTGGAGCCCGATGATCGAGCGCATCAGCACCGACTTGCCGGTGCCCGACCCGCCGACCACGCCGAGGATCTCGCCGCGCCGCACGGTAAGGTCGAGCCCTTCATGGACGTTGAAGTCGCCGAAGGAATTGACGAGGCCCTCGATCTTGATGACCGGTTCGTCGTCGGAAGGGTGGGCTTTCATCCGCGTCATGTCAGCCCCACCCGATCTCGGTGAAGAACACCGCGAAGAAGGCGTCGAGGACGATCACCGCGAAGATCGCCGAGACCACCGCCATGGTGGTCCGCCGGCCAACTTCCTCGGAATTCCCGTGGACCTGCATCCCGTGATAGCACCCGGCAAGCGCGACGATCAGGCCGAAGACGGGGGCCTTGATCAGCCCGACCCACAGGTCGTGGGTGGGCACAACTTCCTGGATGCGCAGCAGGAAGGTGAAGAACGGGATGCCGAGCGCGAACTGGCCCACCACCGCCCCGCCGATGATCGCCAGCAGCGCGGCGAAGAAGCCGAGCAGGATCATCATGAAGGTCGCCGCGAGGATGCGCGGGATCACCAGCACCTCGACCGGCGAGATGCCGATCGTGCGCATCGCGTCGATCTCCTCGGTCAGTTTCATCGTGCCGAGCTGCGCGGCAAAGGCGCTGCCCGATCGGCCGGCGACCATGATCGCGGTCATCAGCACGCCCAGCTCGCGCAGGGTGATGCGCCCGACGAGGTTGACCGTCAGCGCCTCGGCCCCGAACTGCTGGAGCTGGACCGAGCCCTGCTGGGCGATGACGATGCCGATGAGGAAGCTCATGAGCCCGATGATCGGCAGCGCGGTGACGCCGACCAGCTCCATCTGGTGGATCAGTGCCTTCAAGGGGAAGCGGCCGGGCCGGCGCAGCAGATTGCCCGCCGCGATCAGGATCTGGCCGAAGAAGGCGACCACGCCGTAGATCCCGCCGCGCGCGCCGAACACCTTTTCGCCCACGGCAAGCGGCACGCGTTCCCACACCGGCAGGCGGTGGGGGTGGGTGTCGCCGCTCGCGTCGATGTCGCGCATCGCGGCGAGCAGGCGCTCGGCCTCGGGGCTGGCGCCGGTGATGTCGCTGTCATGCTCGCGCGCGAAGCGGCACACGACCCATGCGCCGACGGTGTCGATCTCCTCGACCCCGGCCAGATCGACCGCGCCGACGGGGCCCTCGATGCTCCGAAGCGCGCGTTCGAGCGGGCCAATCGCTGCGAGGGTGAGGTGCCCCGACAGCACCAGACGCGGCACGCCTGCGTCTGACCCTTCCAGCAAATGTTGCGCCGCACTCTGCATGTGGTTGGGGGTATGGGGGGATTTTGGCAGGGCCGCAAGGTGCACGAGCAAGGCCGCCTGCGACTTCTTGCGGGCTTTGTATCATTGCATCGCAACATGGGTGCTGGCATGGCGCGCCCTATCATGAGCGACACTCTGCCGACCACTTTCGACCCCGCCGCCATTGAGGCGCGCTGGTATCAGCATTGGGAAACCAACGGCCTGTTCCGGCCCGAGCGTCCCGAGGCCGAGGCCTATACCATCGTCAACCCCCCGCCCAACGTGACGGGGAGCCTCCACATCGGCCACGCGCTCGACAACACGCTGCAGGACGTGGTGATCCGCTACGAGCGCCTGCGCGGCAAGGATGCCTTGTGGGTGGTCGGCACCGATCACGCCGGCATCGCCACGCAGATGGTGGTCGAGCGCCAGATGGAGGCGCGGCAGGACAAGCGCACCAACTATTCGCGCGAGGCCTTCGTCGAGAAGGTGTGGGAGTGGAAGGCCGAAAGCGGTGGCACCATCACCCACCAGCTGCGCCGCCTCGGCTGTTCGATGGACTGGAGCCGCGAGCAGTTCACGATGGACCTGCACTTCACCAAGGCGGTGATCAAGACCTTCGTCGACCTCTACAACGACGGCCTGATCTACCGCGACAAGCGGCTGGTGAACTGGGACCCGAAGCTCAAGACCGCGATTTCCGATCTCGAGGTCGAGACGCAAACCATCGCGGGCAGCTTCTGGCACTTCAAGTATCCGCTCGCGGACGGCGCGAGGCTCGATGACGGGCGCGACTATCTCGAAGTCGCCACCACCCGCCCGGAGACGATGCTCGCCGACATGGCGGTGGCGGTGAACCCGGCAGACGAGCGCTACCAGAGCGTGATCGGCAAGCACGTGATCCTGCCGCTGACCGGTCGCCGCATCCCCGTGATCGCCGACGAACACGCCGATCCCGAACTGGGGAGCGGCTGCGTGAAGATCACCCCGGGCCACGATTTCAACGACTTCGAGGTCGGCAAGCGTGCCGGCTTTGCCGCGGCCGAGATGCTCAACATGCTCGATGCCGAGGCCAACGTCTGCCAGACCGCCGACGGGCTGGTGCCGGAGGAGTTCCTCGGCCTCCACCGCTTCCGCCGCGACGGCGTGGACGGTGCGCGCGAGCTGGTGGTGGCACGGATGAAGGCGCTCGGGCTCCTCATCCCGCACGTGACCAAATCGAAGGACGGAGAGGAAATCGAGCACGACGCCGAGCCGCGCCAGATCGCCACGCCCTTCGGGGACCGCGGCGGCGTGGTGATCGAGCCGTGGCTGACCGACCAGTGGTATGTGAACGCCGCGGAACTGGCGAAGAAGCCGATCGCAGCGGTGCGCTCGGGCGAGATCCAGATCGTCCCCAAGACCTGGGAGAAGACCTTCTTCAACTGGATGGAGAACATCCAGCCGTGGTGCGTCTCGCGCCAGCTGTGGTGGGGGCACCGGATTCCGGCGTGGTATGGGCCTGTGGTCTATTCCAACGAGGAGAAACCTTCGGCCGAGTTCCCTTCAACGGGGATAGGGGTTCAATCGCCGCACGAGCCTTTGATCGGCAACGCGTCCACAGACTACGACACCACATTCATTGCGTTGGATAAAGACGAAGCTGAACGCCAAGCGACGGAGTATATCCGCTCCAAGGGTCAAGAACTAAAGGTCCGGTTTTTCGAGAGCCGAGCCGACGCGTTCGCAGCGCTATTCGCGAAAACGTTGGACATGCGGGTTGAATACCCGATGTGGCAGGACTCCGACGTCCTCGACACGTGGTTCTCCTCCGCCCTGTGGCCCTTCGCCACGCTGGGGTGGCCCGACTCCCCCTCTCCCCTTGCGGGAGAGGATGGCGCGCGCAGCGCGTCGGGAGAGGGGGCGGCGGCGCAAGCTGCCGCATCCGCGGCAGACCCCTCCCCCAACCCCCTCCCGCAAGGGGCGGGGGCTTCTTTGCTGCAAAAACATTTCCCCAACAGCCTCCTCATTTCCGGCTTCGACATCCTGTTCTTCTGGGATGCGCGGATGATGATGATGGGCTTCTACAACATGGGGACCAAGCCCTGGGACAGGCTCTACCTCCACGGCCTCGTGCGCGCGGCGGACGGGGCGAAGATGTCGAAGTCCAAGGGCAATGTGGTCGATCCATTGGGCCTGATCGACCAGTACGGCGCCGATGCGCTGCGCTTCTTCATGGCGGCGATGGAGAGCCAGGGCCGCGACATCAAGATGGATGAAAAGCGGGTCGAGGGATACCGCAACTTCGCCACCAAGCTGTGGAACGCGGCGCGCTTCTGCCAGTCGAACGGCATCGGCGCCTCGGACACGATCAAGGCCCCGCCCGCGCGGCTTGCGGCCAACCAGTGGATCATCGGCGAGGTCGCGGCCTGCGTGACCGAGATCGAGCGCGCAATGGCCGACCTGCGCTTCGACGCGGCGGCCAACGCGATCTACCAGTTCACGTGGAGCAAGTTCTGCGACTGGTATCTTGAGCTGGTGAAGCCCGTTCTTTCTCCCCTCCCGC
>NZ_LSKQ01000024.1 GCF_001557115.1 Erythrobacter sp. CCH5-A1 | reverse complement strand
CCTGATGCGGTTCAGCATCAGGAGCAGACCGTGACCGACCTTTTTGAACAATCCAGCCAGAAGCTGGACGCAGCAATCACCGAAATCCAGCACGCCATCGCAGCCGGACTGGCGAACAAGCAACGTCTGTTTGAGACGATGCGCCAGCTCTACGGGGAGGGCTCCGCAAACGGCACCTGGAGCCAGAGGGACGCCTTTGACCTGCTCGAGGCGGCATTGACGCGCCACATGGCCGGAATGCTGAACAAGCCTCAGATGCTGCACCAGATCTCGGAGATCAGTGCGCTTATCGAGGCACTGCCGACACATACGGTCAGAAGTGAAGACCAGATCAGGTA
>NZ_LSKQ01000237.1 GCF_001557115.1 Erythrobacter sp. CCH5-A1 | reverse complement strand
CGGCGCGGATCTCGTCCGAACCGGTCGTGACCCCGCCCACCGTGGCGCGCACCTGCGCGATCATCGTCTCCAGCTTGGCGACCGAGGCGTTAAAGGCTTCCTGCAGGCGCGCGTGCTCGCCGTCCGACATGCCGCTGATGCGGTAGGTGAGATCACCCTCGGACAAGCGGTCCAGCGCCCCCGAAAGCGTCGCGACCACCTTGCCCGACTGGTCGGCGTTGGCTTCCTCGAGCGCCAGGGCATTCTTGCGGAAGGTGTCCATCGCCTTGACCATCCGCCCGACGCAGTCGGTGTGGTCGATCCGGAGGATCGGCGAGGTGAGATCGCCCGCGGCAAGCCCCTCCATCCGCACCACGGTTTCGACATAGGACCGGCACACCAGTTCCTTGACCAGCACCATCATCACGGTCGCCACCATCAGGTCGACAACCGAAAGGACAATCGCGGACGTCGGGCTGATGGTGCCCCACGCCACCAGCAGACTGCCGAGCAGGTTGACACCCCCGAACAGCACGGTAGCGGCGATCAGCACGGTGAACTTGGTGCGGACTGGCGCGTGCTTGGTGTACCAGTTGAGCATGGCAGGGATCCTCCGGGGTATTCTGTCAGTCCATCGGCCAAGGCATATGCCTCAGGGTTGAAATGAGGCTTGCGCGGCGGCTCAGCGCAATTCCCTAGGCAGCCCACCGGCTGGGCGCGGACTGCGCCAGCGCGCCCGGCGTTCCCGCGCCGATGCGGAAGCCCGCAAAGGTCCCGGCGAGCTGGCGCGCCTCGTGGTTGAGGTTTTTGGTGGCGGCGTTGGTTTCCTCGACCATCGCCGCGTTCTGCTGGGTCATCTTGTCCATCGCGCCGATCGTTTCGGAGACGTTGCGCAGGGCGACGCTCTGCTCGCTGACCGCATCGGCGATGCGGCTCACGGCCTCGGTCACGTCGCCGACCCGGGAAATGATCGTCTCGAGCGCCGAGCCGGTCTCGTGCACCAGCGACACACCGGTCCGGACGTGGACACCGACCGCCTCGACCCGCTTCTTGATCTCGCTGGCAGCCTCCGTCGCCCGCATCGAGAGCGCGCGCACTTCGTTCGCGACAACGGAGAAGCCCTTGCCCGCCTCGCCCGCACGCGCGGCTTCGACACCGGCGTTCAATGCAAGCAGGTTGGTCTGGAAGGCGATGTTGTCGATCATCGCCGTGATCTCGGAGATTTCCTCGCTCGCGGTCTCGATCTGGCCCATCGCGTCGATCGCGCGGCCGACGACTTCGCCGCCGGTCTCGGCCTCCTCGCGCGCCTGGCGCATCGAACCGCTCACGCCCACGGCGAGGCTCGCATTGGCCTCGATATTCGCGCTGAGGCTGGCCATGGTCGAGGATGACAGCTGCAGGCGCGCGGCCTGGTCCTCTGACCGGCTGGCAAGGTCGGTCATGGCATGCTCGATCTCGGACGAGGTCAGGTTGATCGCGCCGATGCTTTCGTTGACCGCACCCATCGCCCCGGAGAGCCGGTCCATGGCCACGTTGAAATCGTCGGCGAGCGACTGGAAGGCGGGTGGCATGCCCGATAGGCGCACGGTGAGATCGGACTGGGCGACCGCCGCGAGGTGCCGGCCGATCCGCGCGACCGCTTCCTCGCGCTCGGCGACGGCGCGCTGGCGCTCGACCGCGGCATCGCGGAACACCAGCATCGCCTGCGCCATCGCGCCAAGCTCGTCGCTGCGCTCGGTGCCGGGGATGTTGATATCGGTTGCGCCCTTGGACAATTCCGTGACCGCCGAGGTGAGGGCGGCAATCGGCCGCGCGATCGATCCGGCTAGCGCGCGGGCCAACACCAGCGCCAGACCGATCAGGATCGAGCCGCCCAGCCCGAGCGCGATCCAGGCGAGCATGATGACGCTCTCCTGCCGCGCGCTCTGGGCATCGATTGCGGCGTGCTGGGCATCGCGTATATCGCGCAAGGGGTTGACGGCATCGCTGACGAGCACCTTCTTGCCCGCCGCGCGGATCGCCTCCTGCGCCGCATCGCGGTTGCCCGCCTTGACGACCGCGACATACTTGTCGCCCCAGTCGCGCCGCCACTTGAGCGTTTCTTCGCGGCTGATGCGGACCTTTTCCACCAGCGGAGAACCGGCCAGCGCCGTCTCGAGCGCTTTCGAAGCCTTGTCGTAATCGTCGCGGCCTTCGTAATAGGACTTGAGATAGCTCTTGTCGGCAGTCACCAGGAACCCGCGCAGCTGGCTGTTCTGGCGCAGCAGCGAGGTTTCCAGCGACAGCACATCGGCGAGGATTTCCTGGCTCGCGGTGTTCTTCGCCGTCACCGACGAAATCATCGCAAGGCTCACCCCGCAGGCGATCATCACCGCCGCTGCGACCACGTTGAGCAGCACGAAGGAGACGCCGAGGCGGCGGGGGATGTTCATCCGGTCAAGCATGGCGGGGGGTCCTCTCGTCCTTCATGGTGGGTTCGCCGCGCCCGCTCAGAAGCTGTAGCGCAGCGATGCGGTGACGGTGCGGCCGTTCATCACCTGCGCGTTGGTGATGCCCGAAGGCGGAATGGCCGGCGCCTGCAGCGAGACAATGGCGAGCTCGTCGAACACGTTGAAAGCGTTGACGGCGAGGGTCAGACCCTGCGCGGGCCGGTACTGTACGAAGGGGCTGACAATCACGTATCCGGGCTGGACGAGCTGGTTGGTGTCCTGCGCAAAGCTCTCCGTGGTGCCGTTGACCACCGCGCCCAGCGTGAAGTTGCCCCATTCGGCCGAGGGCCTTGCGAAGAAGGCGAAATCGGGGATGTGGCGCGGGGTCAGCCCGTTGAAGGCCGGGTCGATGAGATCCTCGTCGATGCTCGCATCAGTAAAGGTGGCGCCCGCCACGAGCGTGAAGGGGCCGCGGCGCCATTCGCCTTCGAATTCGAGGCCCTTGGCGCTGTAGGTGCGGTTGACCGGCACCACCACAGCCTGCCCCGAGGAATTTGCGGCGATCTGGAAATTGCGCTCGTCGGTCGAGGCCCAGAAGCCGGTGAGGAAGGCGGTGAGGCCATCGCGTCGGAACTTCACACCGACTTCGGCCTGCTTGACGATCGACACCTTGAGCGCGGGATCGCGCGGCGCACCCGTGATCGGATCGAGCGCCTCCGCGCCGATTGCGGTCTCCGCGCTCGCCCGCCCGCCGCGGCTGTAGCGCGCGAAGGCCGAGAGGCTTTCGGCAAAGCGGTAGTTCACCCCGGCCGACCAGGACAGGTAGCCGTAATCGTAATCGATTGCGACCGGCCGGGTCAGCGGCAAGGTCGCCACGCGGCTTTCCGCCACCGAGATCTGTCCGTCGCCGTTGACGTCGAGCGGCACGAAGGCCGGTCGCCCGCCGCCGAAACTCGACGTGAAAATCTGGCCGGCCACATCGCCCTTGTCCCAGCGAACGCTCGCCCCGACCGCAAGCTTGCCGATCTGGAAGTTCACCGATCCGTAGGGGGCGACGATATCGTAGTTCACATCATAGAGGTTGTGATAGACGTTGAACGGCAGGCCGACCGCAAAGCCGTAAGCCAGCGTGCCCCCGTCAGTTACGGGCACGCCGGTTGCAGTGGAGATGGTGACCGGTGCGTTGCGTCCGCCGCCGGCAAGGTCCTGCAACGTGCTGGTAAAGTTCCAGAACATGGCTACGTCCTGGCTGGATGTGTAGAGCCCGGCAGTGGTGGTCAGCTTGCCTTCGCCCAGCTCCCACACACGGGTGGCGCGCAGATCGTTGGTGGCGTTGTCGAGGCTTTCAAGATCGGCGTGGAGGCGCACCGAAAGCGCCAGCAGCCGGGCATCGGTTATCGCCTGACCGCTGTTCGGACCGGCGGCATAGCTCAGCTGCGCGCCCGGCCCGCCGAACTGCCTGAAGAACGGCGCGGGCGCGGTGACGAAGGGCACTGCGTCATTATAGGCACCGCTCACGTCCGAGAAGCGGAAACGGTTGGTGACGGTGAACCCGGCCACTTCGAACTGGGCCTCGAGCCCGATCGCGGCAACTTTCGCGGCGAGCCCGTCGGCGGCGTCGATCAGGATCGGACGATTATTGGCGTCGACCTCGGCATAGCTGCGGGTCAGCGGCGAAAGGTAGCCCTGCTCCCGGATGTCGTAGCGCGGCAGGAAGCCGATTTCCGGATTGGCATTGGTGCCGCCGACTGTCACCGGCAGGGTGCCGTAATTGGGCTGCCGGTCATCGAGATACTTGCCGTAGAGCCGGATATAGCCGCCCTCGAACTCCCTGGTCACATTGGCCTTGATCTGGCCGCCCGAGAAGCCGTTGAAGCCGATTGCGCGCGGGCCTTCGCCCGTGCGGTAGAACCCGCCGACATGGAAGCGCCAGCCATCGCCGAGCGGGCTGCCATAGGCAAAGTCGATGCGCTTCAGGTCATGGCCGACGCCGCTCGATACCTGCACCGTGCCCCCGGCGGTCTCGCCGTTGCTCGAGATGAAGTTGATGAGCCCGCCCGGCGAGTTCGAGGCGAAGGTCGAGGCCGAGCCGCCGCGGATCGCCTGCACCTGCGACAGCGTCAGGTCGGCGCGCAGGAACTGGTCGATCCCGGCAAATTGGATGTCGCCGAATTCCAGCACCGGCAGGCCGTCTTCCTGGAGCTGGAGGAACTTCGATCCCTCCGCTGCCAGCGGCAGGCCGCGGATCGTGATCGCCGAAAAGCCGTCGATGTCGGAGGTTTCAGAACGGATGCCGGGGATGTTCTGCATGATCCCGGCAATCGAGCTGACCGAGAGCTGGGCAAGGTCGTGGTCGTCGAGCGTGCTCGCCGAGATCGCGGTGTCGAGCAGGTCGCGGCCCTTGGCGACGCCGGTGGTGAAGGTCTTGGCGGCGGGGGGAGGGGTGGCG
>NZ_LSKQ01000236.1 GCF_001557115.1 Erythrobacter sp. CCH5-A1 | reverse complement strand
TACATCACCCTCGCCGCCAGCGACACTCCCGCGAAGCGGGTTCGTGCATCGACCCCATAACGGTCGTTCTTTCCTCGAGCTTAGGCTGCTAAATGCGGTCGCCCCCGTGTGAGAATTCGCGGCGGAACTCCGTCGGTGTTTGTTTAACTTGTTGCCGGAAGTGATGGCGCAGCGTGTGCGCGCTTGCAAATCCAACTGCCGTAGCGATTTCCTCAATAGTCATGCTGGATCGCGTTAATATGTCTTTTGCGACTTCGACCCTCTCGGCATTCAGCCACTCGCCTGGGCACTGGCCCGTCGCCTCGCCAAAGCGTCGCTCAAAGGTGCGTTTGCTCATTTTGGCAAATTTGGCCATTTCATCGATCGTCCAGGACCTTTGAATGTCCCCTTTGATCCGGTCGAGCACAGGCGCAATTTCCGCATCTGGCCGGGTTCTCACGGGGCGCTCAAGATATTGAGCCTGTCCGCCACTGCGATGGCCTGGCATCACTATCCGTCGGGCGACGCTATTGGCGGCATCAGGGCCAAAATCCTGCCGCACGATTTCGATCATCAGGTCAATGCCAGCAGAACTGCCCGCAGAGGTGCAAATGCGGTCCTCGATCCGGTAGAGCGATGCCTCGTCCACGTCGATGGCCGGAAACTGCCGTCGCAGCGCCTCAGCATAGCGCCAATGGGTCGTGGCGTACTTTCCGTCCAGCAGGCCCGTTGCAGCCAATACAAAGGCACCCGAACATAAGGAGGCAAGCCGCGCACCGCGACTATGCGCCGCCCGCAATGTATTGCGAAGTACAGGCGGCACCGGCGCATCAATGCTTTTCCACCCCGGCACGACAATCATATCCGCCTGATCGATCAGTTCCGCCCCTGCATCAGGCATCAGGGTGAAGCCGCCATGCGCCCGCAATGGCCCTACTTCGATGGCGCAGCTTTGGAACCGATACCAGGATGGCCCCATCTCCGGACGCGCTAGCCCGAAAATTTCGGCAACAATGCCGAACTCAAAAGTGCAGAGGCCATCATAAAGAAGGGCGACGACAAGGGGGCCTGACAGGTTTGGCATAATATTTACGTATATTGTCATTCGCGCCAATTGCAAGTTACCCGAAGGTGGCGGATTAAGGGGGCGAAAGGACAAACACATGCCAACAGCCGTTACAGCCATACCCGCAGCCTCTAGCGACCTCGCGAAAGTCCATTTTGCTGCTGAACTCACCTTCGAGACCGATTGCTGGGATGTGCATGACGCCCTGTCGAAAGGTGCAGATTTCGTGCTGCTTGATGTGCGCAGCCCTGCCCTTTTCGCCAAGGGGCATGTTCCGGGCGCAATCAATCTGCCGCACGGTAAAATCATCGGCTCCAAAATGGCCGTATGGCCGCAAGACACCTTGTTTGTGACCTATTGCTCTGGACCGCACTGCAATGGCGCCGCCCGTGGCGCGTTGAGGCTGGCAGAACTTGGACGGCCCGTAAAAATTATGGCGGGCGGCGTGACCGGTTGGCTGGATGAGGGCTTTTCGCTGGACGTTACGCCGTCGTGACCGAGTTTGCTGTCAGGCTGGCAGAGCCGGGAGATGCCCGCGACCTTTTGGCCATGATTGTGGAACACGCAATTTTCGAACGCAGCAATGCGGTGATCAGTGGCAATGACCTGATGCGATTCATCAGCGGTGATGTTTCCACCGTGATCATCTATGTTGCTGTCGATGGCCAAAGCCTACTCGGCTATGCCGCTTTGACGACGGAATTTTCGCTATGGCGCGGTCACTTCAGGACACATCTTGACTGCCTGTTTGTAAGAGATGGGAAACGCAGCAAGGGAATAGGGGCAGCCCTTCTCAACCGCGCCAAAGAGCATTCCAGAACAATCGGCTTGGATCGTCTCGAATGGCAAACACCTGACTGGAATACGCGAGCGACTTCATTCTACGAACGCGAGGGCGCAACCGGACACCCGAAAATTCGGTTTGGACTAGATCTATGAGCGTCCGAAAGCAGCCAGACCCTCGACAAAAGCGGATGAGGTGGATGGCTCCCGCTCACGGCATCTCGGTGCCAAGATGGGCTGCTATCATGCAAGCCCGAGCAAAGGAGCCACCCGTCATGGAGATTAGCACAATCGGCCTCGATCTGGCCAAGAATGTTTTTCAGGTTCACGGCGTCAGCCCCACCGGTGAGGTGGTGGTCCGCAAGACATTGCGGCGAGCGCAGGTCTTGCCGTTCTTCGCGAAGCTGGCGCCTTGTCTGGTCGGTGCCGAGGCCTGCGGAACCTCCCATCACTGGGCGCGCGAGTTGACGAAGCTCGGCCACGAGGTGCGGCTGATGCCGGCGTCTTACGTGAAGCCCTATGTAAAGCGCGGCAAGAACGATGCCGCCGATGCCGAGGCGATCTGCGAAGCGGTCACCCGCCAGACGATGCGGTTCGTGCCGATCAAGTCGCGCGAGCAGCAGGCGGCACTGTCGATCCACCGGGCACGCAGCCTGCTGATCAAGCAACGCACACAGCTGGTCAACATGATGCGTTGCGTGCTTGCCGAGCTTGGCATCGCGATCCCGGTCGGCGTGGAGAAGGCGTTGCAGATGGCGCGGAAGATCGTCGATGGTGAGGCCGAGCTCGATCTGCCGGACGAAGCACAGAACGTCACCATCGCGCTAGCCGAGCAGATGCTCCAACTGCATGCGCAGCTGCGTAAGCTCGATCTTCGCCTTGCTGCTCTGCAACGCAGTGACGAGCGGGCCCTGTAGCGCGACATTCAAGGTGAGAGTTGCGCGACGATCAGGATGAGAAGTTGATT
>NZ_LSKQ01000235.1 GCF_001557115.1 Erythrobacter sp. CCH5-A1 | reverse complement strand
CCAACTGGCCCCTTTTTAAACCGGTGCCTGGCCCGTTTTTATCCCGGTGTTGACACTTGCGCTGCCTTTGCGAAGGCCTGTGCTGCATCTACTTCGCTCTTCAAACCATCGCGAGTTGCGTTCAGCCTCTGTCGCTCAAGACCATTGGCTTGGGCCGCCGCGAGCGCCGCCTCCTTCTCTTCGCAGAGATCAGCAGCCTGTGCCTCAGCGTCGGCGGCTTGAGAGTGAGCCTGTTTTGCTTTTTCCAGCCCTGCCTCGGCGGCTTCAAGGCCAGCCAGACGCTCGGCGGCATCCACCAGAACTTGCTTGTGGCGGTTCAGCTGGTCGATCTTGCGCGTGATGTCTTCGATCTCATGATCGCGGGAGCGGAGATCGAGCAGCGTCGCATTCGCTGCCGAAAGAGCCTCGCTTGCCTCTCGTGCTTCGACTTCAGCGCTGGCGTGCGCATCAATCGCTTCGCGGTAGCGCCTCTGGGCATCGGCAACGCTGGCGTCGAGGTCCGATATGCGCCGCGCCAAATCGGCCTGGGATCTGCGGGTTCGCATCGCCTCGAAAGTCTGGCCCTGTGCCTCGAGCTGCTTGAGTGCAGCCGACGCAGCCTCGACTTCGACAAAGCGCTTTTCCTGCTCTTCAGCGGCCGCATAGGCTTTGTTGGCAACAGCGAGCACGGCCGCTGTCTCCGAGACTGCCAGCTGGGCAAATTCGTACCGTTCAAGTGCCGAGGCGATGCCGTCGGCGAGCTCGTCCGAGCTGCTGTAGCCCTCGGTTTGAAGGCGGCTTGCGTGTAAGCGGTAGCCGTCTTCGATCTCGCGTCTGATGTTCGCGGCATCGGCTTTGAGCTTTTCGGTGAGCCGGCGGTACAGAGAGACGTCGAACAGCTCCCGCAGAATCTCGAGCCGGTCCTTGCTGTTCGACACCAGGAAACGCTCGAACCTCCCTTGCGGCAACAGGACAATCTGGCGGAACTGTTGTGCGCCATAGCCGAGAAGACCTTCGACGTGGCTGAGGACGGCGCCGACCTTCTTTTCTGCGATCGGAACGCCCGAGTTATCCGGACCGACATCATCGATGGCGACGTCCGATACGTCGAACAGCCAGGCAGCGTGTGGCTGCATGGTGTGACCCTCGCCTCGCGCCTTCGGCCGTGCCTGGTCAGGTTGACGCCTGACATAATATCGCTTGGAGCCCAGTTCGAATTGCAGGCTCACCTCGGTCAGCAGATCCTCAGGCGCAAAGTCAGAGCGCATCGTACCGATGCCTTGCTCCTCCTTGGCCCCCTCGCCAAACAGGGCGAAAGAAATCGCGCTGAAGATCGACGACTTGCCTGATCCGGTTGGACCGTAAATCCCGAAAAGGCCGGCATCCGTCGCTTCGCGGAAATCAATCGTCTCCGCGCCGCCATAGGGACCGAAAGCGCTGAGGGTGAGCTTGATCGGCCTCATGCTTCTTCCTCCATCGTAGCGAAGGATTGCAGCGCGGAGGCCACAATCTGCCCCTCCGCATCCGACAGGGGCTCACCACGGATGAACTCGAGGAATGCGGAGGAGAGCGTCTGCGGGTCATCAATCGCCGCGCGCTGCTCTTCGAGGCGCAGCTCTACTGGTCGCTCGTTGCGTTCGTAAGCGAGCTGGACCGCATTGGGGTACACGGCCCTGATCCTTTTCATCGGGTCGATCTGCGGGGTGTCGTCCGTGAGAACGACGCGGACGATGTCATTGGACACTTCCGCGGCCGCGAGCAGCTCGAGCAGCTTGCCTCGGATGGTTCTGACCTGACGCAGCGGCCGCAGCGGCACTTCGGTCACCGTGACAGTGCCGTCGGCCGCAAGGTCGATCAGGCTGACCGACTTCTGCTGACCTTCCTCATCGAATCCGAATGCCAAAGGTGCGCCGGAATAACGGATGTGATCCAGTCCCACCGGTTGCGGGCGGTGAAGGTGCCCAAGAGCCACATAGTGTGCGCCCTCAAAGGCGGCCGCCGATACCGTCTCAATCCCGCCGACCATGCGCGTGAGCGGACGTTCGCTTTCGCTGGTTGCTGCGCCGTCGACAAAGGCATGGGCCACGACAACCCAGCGCATTCCCTCGGCCACGTGCTTGCGAGCGCTGGCAAGCTGGGCCCGGATGACATCTGCAGGGCAGCCGATGCCGTCGTCGTCGAAACACAGGCGGGCGGCGTATTCGAAGGCAAAGGGCAGGGCGGAAATGGCCACTGGCCCATGCGCATCGGAAACCACGAGCGGTCGCTCATCTTCATCCAATGGTCCGCGCACGATCGCCGCGCCGCCATCGGCAAGAACGCCCATCGCACCGATCTGTGCGGCGGAATCGTGGTTGCCCGCGATGATAACGATCGCTGCATCGGATGCTGCCCGCACCGTTGTGAGGAACTGCGAGAGGCGGGTTATCGCGCTTTGGGGCGGGTTTGCCCGGTCAAAAACATCGCCGGCGATGATCACGACATCGGGGCGTTCATCATCGATCACCGCGAGGATCTGGACGAGAATGTGGTCATGGTCTTCATCGAGGGACAGGCCATGAAATTGGCGGCCCAGATGCCAGTCGCTGGTGTGCAAGATGCGCATTATTCTGTCCTCGAATCCAAGTGCATATAAATTTTATATAGACGGGCGGTAGCTCGTCAAGTAGGGTTCGGACATGGACGATCCTGCACTCAAGCCGGCAATGCTCGCCCGCCTGGTCTATCTCGACCGGTGCCTGACTTGGCGCGGACAGGTGAATCGCAAGGACCTGATCGAGCGTTTCGGGATCTCGTCTCCGCAAGCGGCAATCGATCTGAGGGAATATCTCGACCGGGTTGCAGAGCCGAAGCCTCGCTACGACACGGTCCGAAAGTGTTATGTTGCCAACCCCCACCATCGCGGCCTGCCTTTTGTGGAGGATGCAGGCTCGCCGGATGAGTTTGTCGGCCATCCCACATCGAGCGGCCTTTCTGTTCTTCCATCACCGGCCCGGCAGTGCCCCCCATTTGTGATGCGTCGCCTATGGCAGGCGGTCGAGCAGCGGCAGAAGATCGAGATCGGCTATGTGTCGATGTCGAGTGGGCTGCGTCAGAACCAATGGATCGCACCGGCGCATTTTGCCTCCGACGGCGAGCGCCTGCACGTTCGGGCGTGGAGTTTCCACCACCGCGAATGGCGCGATTATGTTCCGGTTCGGGTCCATCCCGACAGCACCTTCGATGTGGCACCGGTCGGCGAAGACCTTCCGCGCGATGCTGACTGGGAGGAGTTCGTCGAGATCCGGCTTCGGCCGCTGAGCAGTCTGACGGAAGAACAGCAGGCCGCTGTCCGGTTGGAATATGGGTTCACGCAGGAAGTTCTGAGCTTCGAGGTCCGCAAGTCGCTCGAATTCTATGTCGAGCGACGCTGGGGGCTCAAACAGGCGGGCGCGCGATTGGAACGCTGTTAGCCCTCCCGGGCGAGGGAATTCTGCTGCCACAAGGAAAGGAGACGACCATGGTTGGAAACACGACCGTCGATCCGCTGGCATGGGCATCGGCGGTGACAAAGCCCGAGATTGACGCTGTCAGGAACCCGCGAACTGGCCATGTGCTCAATGTCCGCCGGTTGATCCGGGCATTCCGGTATGAGCGCGCAATTCTGCTACGCCAGAGACTTAAGGCGCTCGTCAAACGTGAAGACGCACGCCTGGTGTGCGCGACGTGCGGTGTTCCGGTTTATCTGGCGTGCAGCACGACCAAGCGGTTCTTCTTCCGGCATCGCCATGAAGATGGCTCGTGCCCCGCTGTCACGCGGACGCAGCTGAGCGAAGCCGATATCAGGGCCATGAAGTACCGCGGTGCCCAGGAGAGCGGGGCGCACAAGCGGGTCAAGGCACTTCTTTTGCGGAGCCTCTCGGCCGATCCACGGTTCAAGGATGTGGCCTCAGAAAGGACCTGGAAAGCAAGCGAGGGTCTCTGCGGCCTGCGCCGACCTGACGTTTCAGCGCGGACAGACACCGACAGACTCGCCTTCGAGGTGCAGCTGAGCACAACCTTCATGGACGTCGTGCTGAGCCGGAAGGAGTTCTATCGTGCCGAAGGAGCGGCGCTCGTCTGGGTCTTGCCGTACTTCCATCCGACCTATCGTCGCATGACCGATGATGACATCCTGTTCGGCAACAACTCCAACGTTTTCGTTGTCGATGAACGAAGTGCTGCCGCGTCGGAAGCGGCAGGAAGCTTCATCATGACATGCTGGTACCGCAAGCCGATCATTCAGGGCGATGAGATCGTTGATGAGTGGGTCGAGCGCTTGGTCCGGTGGGATGAGATCACGGTCGAAGTAGACCGCGAGACCATCATCGTCTTCGACTATGCCCAGGAGGTAGCAAGGCTCCGCGAAGAACTCAGAGCAGCGCACTTGGAAAGGATCGCAGCTGCTCAGGCCGCTGCAAGGCAGGTCCTAGAAGACCGGGCGAATGATCTGCGCGAGCAAGTGCTTCGGTTTGTCCTCGATGCCACGCGCGATGACCATGACATGCCTCGAAATCAGGAATGGGCTCTCCTCAATGACCGCCTTCGTTCCATGGGATACGGTCTGGACGGGGAATACCCGGACTTGCTTACGGCTACGCGCATCGTCCATCTCATCGAGAGCGCAAGGGCGGGAAAGCCGGTTGGCTTCGGCTACAGCAGTTTCACTGAGCTCGGCCATCATCTCATCCACCAACACCCCGAGCTGCTTCTCGCTTTCGGCCACATGCTACGCAGGTTTGGAACAAAAGAGGCGCTGTATCGCGACGATCGGACGGGCAAGCTGAGGGCAAAGCTCGACGCCATACGGTCTGAACTCACCCAGAACCCGAAATACAGGATGGCAAAGGATGAGGAGCGCTTGTGCGCGTTTCTTTCCATGGGAGCATCTCGAAAGGCACGACCCGACAATGACAATCGCGACCAGCAAGGCCGCGCGGCGGCATAAGCTGACCACTGCCAGCACAGGACACGACTAATGGGGCTTCTTACGCTCGTCTCGGCTGCAACCTTTGTCTGCACGCCCGTTGCCGTCTGGGACGGAGATGGCCCGATCTGGTGCAAGGAGGGGCCGAAGATCCGGATCGCCGGCATCGCAGCCCGCGAAATGGATGGGACCTGCTCGCGAGGGCACCCATGCCCGTCGTCTTCTGCCGTGGCGGCCAGAGATGCCTTGGTTCGTTTGCTAGGTGGACCGAAGGGCCAGCGCGACAGTGGTCACATCATCGTGCGGGCGCCAGCGATGCGATGTTCAGCGGACGGGCAGAGCTACGGCCGTGTCGTTGCCAGTTGCAGGCTTTCAGATGGTCGAGACCTCGCTCAAGCTATGCTGGCCACCAAGACGGTTTTGCCTTGGCGTTGAGGTTGCATGCTCGTCATGCTTTTTGCGGAAGGCCGCTGACCTGTTTCATCAATCGATTTCGTGGTTTATGCAGTCCTGAATTGGAGGAATCCTGTAAACCGTGCAGATAATCGACAACATCAACGTTCTGCTTGGTGACGAGCTCAAGAAAGACATCAAGCGCGGCCAGCGGCTCCGCATTGCCGCATCAAGCTTCTCCATTTTCGCGTTCGAGGCTCTGCGCAAGGAGCTTCACCAGATCGAAGAGCTGCAATTTCTGTTCACCGAGCAGACGTTCACTGCGGAGCGTGCGACAGACGGGAAGACGCGTGAGCGCCGCGAGTTCTTCATCCCTAAATCCAAACGGGTTGCCGGTCTCTCCGGCTCAGAGTTCGAGATCCAGCTTCGCAACCGGCTGACTCAGCGAGCGATCGCGCGGGAATGCGCTGAATGGATCCGGAAGAAGGCGCGCTTCAAGTCGAATGCGTCTTCGGCCCCAATGCAGCAGTTTCTTGCGGTTGACGGAGCGCTGGCCAGCGTCGCTTACATGCCCCTATCGGGATTCACGGCAGTCGACTTGGGCTATGCTCAGGGCAACGCTGTTTCCAATTTCGTGAACCGCTTCGACGAGGCGATGCACACCCAGAGCTACATCCAGCTCTTCGACACCATCTGGTCCGACCCGTCGCGCGTGGAAGATGTCACCGAGGCGATCTGCGACCACATCGCCTCGGTCTATCGGGAGAATTCCCCCGAGCGCGTCTATTTCATTATGCTCTACAATATCTTCCATGCGTTCCTGGAGGATATCGATGAAGACGTTCTGCCCAATGACCGGACGGGCTATCAGGAGAGCCTCGTCTGGCAGAAGCTGTTCAACTACCAGCGTGATGCAGCAACCGGGATCATCAACAAGCTCGAGACCTTCAACGGCTGCATCCTGGCGGACAGCGTCGGTTTGGGGAAGACCTTCACCGCCCTGGCGGTGATCAAGTACTACGAACTGCGCAACCGCTCGGTCCTTGTGCTGTGTCCGAAGAAGCTGACCGATAACTGGCTGAACTATAACACCAACCTGAAAACCAATCCGTTCGCCCGGGATCGGTTCAATTATGACGTCCTGTGCCACACGGACTTGTCTCGCAGCTCGGGCTCATCGAACGGCATTCCGCTCAACCGGGTGAACTGGGGCAACTACGATCTGGTGGTGATCGACGAGTCCCACAACTTCCGGAACAACGATGCGTTCAAGGAGAAAGAAACCCGTTACCAGAAACTCATGAACCAGGTCATCCGGGCCGGCGTGAAGACGAAGGTGCTGATGCTGTCCGCGACACCCGTGAACAACCGGTTCAATGATCTGCGCAACCAGCTGGCCCTGGCCTATGAGGGTCACTCCGACACGCTGTCGGAGAAGCTGAATACCACCGCCAGCGTCGAGGAGATCTTCCGCCGGGCACAGGCTGCCTTCAATCGCTGGTCCAAACTGCCGCCCGAGCAAAGGACCGCGGAGACGATCCTGACAGAACTCGATTTCGATTTCTTCGAGCTGCTCGACAGCGTGACGATCGCCCGGTCACGCAAGCATATCACGACCTTCTACGACATGACCGACATCGGCCATTTCCCGCAGCGCCTGAAGCCATTGTCCTTCCGGCCGCCGCTGACCGATGTGCCTGGCGCCATGGACCTCAACGAGATTGTTGCGCAGCTGACGCTGCTCAAGCTCTCGGTCTACGCGCCAACCAGCTACATCCTGCCGAGCCGCCTCGCCAAGTATGAGGCGCTCTACGACACGGACGTCTCGAGCGGTGGTGGGAAGCTGCGGCAAGCCGATCGCGACAAGAGCCTGCAGGCCCTGATGACGGTCAACCTGCTGAAGCGCCTTGAAAGCTCAATCCACGCATTCCGGCTGACCTTGGGCTCATTGGCGGACAACATCCGCAAGACGCTGGAGGTGGTTGAGGACTACCGCTCTGGCCGCGGCGCCAGTTCGATCGTCGACTATGCTGACGACATCGAAACACTCGAGGCCGAAGACGATGAGCTTGAGGGTTTCGGGGCCTACCGTGTCGGCGGCAAGGTCCGGATCGATCTTGCGGACATGGACGTGCCCGGCTTCGCACATGATCTTGAAGCAGATCTCGCCCTGATCGATGCCCTTCTGGGTGAGATGACCCGCATCACGCCTGAGCATGACAAGAAGCTTCAGCATCTAAAGAGCCTGATCGGCGAGAAGCTGGACCGGCCGATCAACCCCGGCAACCGCAAGGTGATCATCTTCACCGCCTTCGCTGATACGGCGCACTATCTCTATGACCAGATCGCAGCCGAGATGCTCACCCAGCACCGCCTTCACACCGGGCGCGTGACAGGGTCGGACGCTCCGAAGTCCACGCTCGGCAAGGGGCACGATTTCCAGACGCTGCTGACTCTGTTCTCGCCGCGCTCAAAGGAGAAGGCGGCAATCATGCCCGATGAGCCGGGTGAGATCGACATTCTAATCGCCACCGACTGCATCTCGGAGGGCCAGAACCTCCAAGACTGCGACTTCCTGGTGAACTACGACATTCACTGGAACCCCGTCCGGATCATTCAGCGGTTTGGGCGGATCGACCGCATCGGCTCGCCCAATGCGCAGATCCAGCTGGCGAACTACTGGCCGGACATCACCCTCGACGATTACATCAAGCTCAAGGAGCGCGTCGAAAACCGCATGATCATCGCCGATGTTACCGCGACCGGCGATGACAATGTCCTGACCGCCAAAGCCAGCGACACAGCCTATCGCCGCGAACAGCTGCGCCGGTTGCAGGAAGAGGTCATCGAGCTCGAGGATGTGCGCACCGGCATTTCGATCACGGACCTGGGGCTGAACGATTTCCGCATGGACCTGCTCAACTACGTGAAAGAGCACGGCGACCTCGCCACGACGCCTAAGGGACTTCATGCAGTGGTCCCGGCTGAACCTGCCAAGGGGCTGGAGCCGGGCATCATCTTCGCGCTGAAAGCCGTGGGCGGAGATGCTTCGGCCAACCGGCAGAACCGCCTGCATCCCTACTATCTGATCTACATGGGAAATGATGGGAGCGTCGTCGCCGATCAGACCCAGGTGAAGCGCCTGCTCGATCTGGTGCGGACTGCGGCCAAAGGCGTGACAGCCCCGGTTCCGCCAGCATTCCGGCCCTTCAATGCCCGAACGGCCGACGGACAGGACATGAGCGGGCCGTCCCAGCTGCTCAACGCCGCAATCCGCGCTATGATTGACGCCAAGGAGGAGCGGGATCTCGACAGCCTGTTCTCGGCCGGTGCCACCACTGCGCTCTCCCACACCATCCGCGGTCTTGAGGACTTTGAACTGATCGCCTTCGTCGTTGTGGAGCAGGCAGAGGCCGGAGCTGCTTCGTGACCCTCTATGCGTGGCCGCCGCGAACGGCATTTGGCCGCGCGATCCCGAAGAGCCGGATATACGGCGCCGCGCAGGTTCCGCGCGCTATGCAGGCCAAATTCGTCGATCAGGTCGAGCGCATGGAGTGGACCCACGTGCTTCGCGCGGATCGGTTGAACCTACGACCTTCGGCAGACGTCGAGGAAATAGCGGTCATCGCGATCGACCTCCATGCGCCGGACGTCGAACCGGCGGTGCTGGTGGCGATCGAGAAGGCCATTCCGCGGCCTTTGATCCTCGAACTCAACCATGCCGGGCGCACTCGGATGGCAATGGCGTGGAAGCGCCCCAGTCAGGCGGAGGCGGGCAAGTGGGTCACTGCAACGCACGCCTTCACCGCTTGGGAAGCGGGGGATGCACCGCGTCAGGCTCTGCCCACCGCGCTGGACATGGGCACGCTCTATGCGCGGCTGCTCGAGCCTCTGCTACCGCCCCGGCGGAGCGACGACGAGCCGATTGCGGTGCGTGTTGCCCGGGCGGAAGAGGCCGCACAGATCGAACGCGAGATCGCGCGCCTCGAAAATGCTCTGGCAAGGGAGAAGCAGTTCAACCGCAAGGTTGAGGTCAACGCGGCGCTTCGTGCGGCAAAAGCAAAGCTCGGGGAACTAAGGGGCTGATTGTATTGGATGGGCGGTGGACGCTGGCGTAGCCGCTAAGGGGTATCGACATCCATCCTTTGGGCGGGATGCTCCCATGGCTGCCCCATCCAAATTTGCCGATCAAGTACCGCTGACTGTTCGACAAAAGCCATCGTGGCCGCTAGGAATTCGGGCCATGGACAAGATGAAAATGCACAGCCCGGACCTGTCTCAGGACAACATTGCCAAGATCCGCGCCCTTTTCCCTGATTGCGTGACAGAGGCCGCCGACGAGCAGGGCAACATCCGGCTCGCCATTGACTTCGATCAGCTGCGCCAGACGCTTTCGGATCATATCGTCGAAGGCCCGCAGGAGCGTTATCGGCTCGACTGGCCCGGCAAGCGCGAGGCGCTTCTCACTGCCAATGCCCCCATTGCCAAGACCCTACGGCCTTGCCGCGAGGAGAGCGTGGACTTCGACACCACCCAAAACCTCTTCATTGAAGGCGACAACCTCGATGCCTTGAAGCTCCTTCAGGAAAGCTATCTTGGTAAGGTAAAGCTGATCTACATCGATCCGCCCTATAACACCGGCAAAGACTTCATTTATCGAGATAAATTTTCATCTTTGAAGGCCCAGTATGAGAATCTTACTGAGCAGCGCGACGCCGAAGGCGGTCTGCTGGTAGCTAATCCTGAAACCAAGGGCCGGTACCATTCCGACTGGCTCACTATGATCTACTCTCGCCTGAAGGTTGCGAGAAACCTGCTAGCCGAGGACGGTCTGATTTTCATCAGTATCGATGATGTGGAACAGGCTGCCCTTAAGCAGCTCTGTGCAGAAATATTCGGTGAGAAGAATTTTATTGCCCAGCTGACTTGGGAAAAAGGCCGCAAGAACGACGCGAAATTCTTTTCACTCGGCCATGAGTACATGCTTGTATATGCACGAAATCAGCTCATTCTACGCGAGCGAGGCGAAATTTGGCGGGAAGAAAAGCCTGGCGCTAAAGAAATTTGGGATGAATTTGTGCGTCTGCGCAGCATCCATGGTGACAACTTTAGTCTGATGGAGAAGGAATTAGGAGCCTGGTTTGCAGAATTACCTAAGTCTCACCCTTCTAAGAAATGGTCGCGATACAAGCGTATCGACAAAAATGGACCCTGGCGAGATGATAACATATCGTGGCCAGGAGGAGATGGTCCACGTTACGATGTCATTCACCCGGTTACAAAACAACCTTGTGCCGTCCCGGAGCGCGGATGGATCTATTCGTCTCATGAGACCATGATGGAGAAGATTAAAAGCGGAATTGTCGAGTTCCGTGCAGACCATACTGACCCTCCTCAGCGTAAGACCCACATTCGACCGATCCCGGAGGAATTGGATGACGACGCTGATATATTCGAGGAAGTAGATGATGAGCAGGGCGATACCGAACTGGCGACCCAGGTAAGGCCCTCGGTGATTTACAAACAGTCTCAAGTCGCTGTGAAATACCTTCGAAGTTTGATGGGTGGCAAGGTATTTAATAACCCCAAGGATCATGAAGAACTGGCAAAACTTATTGTCTATGCTACGCCTCGTAATCCTGACGCAATTATCATGGATTTTTTCGCGGGATCTGGGAGCACAGCTGAAGCAGTTTTGACGGCGAATGCAACCGCAGGTACAAATCATAAGTTCGTGGTCGTGCAGTTGCCTGAAGACCTTGATCAGGCCGCTTCAGCAACGACGGGCGCAGCCAAAAAGACGGTGCAAAACGCCATCAAATTACTGGATAAGGTGGGTAGGCCGCATCTGCTCTCCGAAGTGACGAAAGAGCGCATTCGCCGCGCGGGCATGGAAGCCTTGAAGGGGAATGTCAGTGAGGGCTGGAACCGTGACGTCGGCTTTCGCGTGCTCAAGGTCGACAGCTCCAACATGAGCGAGGTCTACTACAGCCCCGACGAGGTGAGCCAGGACGAGCTCTTCGGGCAAGTGGACAGCGTGAAATCGGATCGCACCGGAGAGGACCTGCTGTTCCAGGTGCTCATTGACTGGGGTGTGGAGCTGACCCTGCCGATCAACCGCGAAACGCTGCATGGCAAAACCGTCTACTCGGTGGATGGTAATGCGCTGATCGCCTGCTTCGACACCGGCGTCACCGATGAGCTGGTGAAGGAAATCGCCGCCCGCGCGCCACTGCGCGCCGTGTTCCGCGACACCAGCTTCGCCCGCGATGCCGATCGTATCAACGCCGAGCAGCTCTTCCGCCAGCTCTCACCGGTCACCGAACTGAAGGCCATCTGAGCCATGGATCAGGCCGCGCTCACCTCTCTGCTCGCCCAGCTCATCGCCAATTGGGAGGATGAGGTGGTGGAGTTCAAGGAGGCCGGGAAAGACTACGACACGGACAAGATTGGGCGCTACTTCTCGGCTCTTTCGAATGAAGCCAATCTGCGCAACGCAGAGCGTGGATGGCTGGTTTTCGGTGTCAATGACAAGAGCCGAAAGGTGGTGGGTACAGCCTATCGTCCTGAGATCGACCGGCTCCTCAGCCTCAAGAACCAGATGCGCGACGGTACTGAGCCGAGCGTCACGCTTCGAAACATTCATGTACTGATCGACGAGGATGGGCACCGGGTTATTCTCTTTGAGATCCCTGCCGCACCTCGTGGCATGCCCATCAGCTGGAGCGGGCACTATTTTGCCCGAGCCGGCGAAAGCCTTATGCCCTTGGGGCTCGACAAACTCGATGAGATCCGCGGCCAAACCATTGCTACGGATTGGACGGCACAGGTTGTTGAGGGGGCAACGCTGGCCGACCTTGACCCAAAGGCGATCTCTGTTGCGCGAGAACGATTTGCTGAGAAGCATGCACGGCGGGTCTCGCCAGAAGAAGTGGCAGGCTGGAGTGACGCTACCTTCCTCGACAGAGCGAAGGTCACCCAGAATGGCGCGATAACCCGCGCAGCACTGCTGCTACTTGGCAAGATGGAGGCGGCAGGAAAGCTAAGTCCGCACCCGGCCGAGATCACCTGGAGCCTACGCGGGGAAGAGCAGGCCTATGAGCATTTCTACCCGCCGTTTTTGCTCACATCCTCCGAGGTCTTTGCCCGTATCCGCAACGTGCAGATCCGCATCCTGCCACAGGACCAGCTGCTGGCGCATGAGGTGTCGAAATATGACCAAAGCGTGGTTCTTGAGGCCCTGCACAACTGCATCGCCCACCAGGACTACACCCGCAACGGCCGTATCGTCGTCACCGAATACCTCGATAGGCTGACTTTCGAGAGCGAGGGCGGTTTCGTGGATGGCGAGCCCACGGATTATGCCACTGGTGCCCGCTCGACACCGCGCCGCTATCGTAACAGCTGGCTGGTTCAGGCAATGGCCGAGCTCAATATGATCGACCAGATGGGGTATGGCATTCAGCGCATCTATGAGGCGCAGCGGAGGCGGTTCTTCCCGTTGCCCGATTATGATGTGAAGGATCCGACCGCGGTCAGCCTGACAATTCATGGCCGCGTGGTCGACCCCGCCTATAGCCGCTTGCTGATGCAGCAGGCCGAGCTTGATCTGGTCGATGTCGTCAATCTTGACCGGGTACAGAAGAAGCTGCCCATTACCGACGATGCCATCAAGCACCTGCGCCGCCGGAAGCTTATCGAGGGGCGCAAACCGAACTTCCATGTCTCAGCGACGGTGGCAGCGGCAACGGCCACGATGGCCGACTATGTCCGCACCCGCGCGCAGGATGATGAGTTCTATGCTAAGCTACTGACTGACTATCTCGCGGGCGCAGGCCGTGCCACACGTCGGGAGGTCGACCAGCTGTTGCTCGACAAGCTGAGCGACGCCCTCACGCCCGAACAGCGCACCAAGAAGATTGCCAACCTGCTCACCAAGCTGCGGCGCCAGGGGGTGATCGTGAACAAGGGTCCGCGGGCGGCGCCGCAATGGATGCTTGCAGAATGAAATGCGCGATGATTGCGGCCTCTTGCAGAAAGGTCGGGCGGATAAGTCCAAGGGATTCCGTCGTTTCCCTCTTTCTGCACAGCGGAAAATTCTCTTTCCAAAGTTATGAATGCAGAAAGGGCCTGCGTCGGCCATGAAGCTCAAATTCAAGGTTCAGCCCTACCAGACCATGGCCGTCGACGCGGTGGTCGATTGCTTTGCGGGCCAGCCCTTCAGCGTCGGTCCAGCCTACAGGATCGACCCGGGCAAGCGGAACCAGGCAGAGGCGTTTGACGATGAAGGGTTCCGCAACCCGGATATCGCGCTCACCGACGCGCAGTTGCTGACGAACATCAATGCGGTCCAGCGCCGGCAAAATCTCCCACAATCGCCATCCCTGACCAGCTTTGTCACGCGGGATGCGAAGGGCAGGGCGGTGCCCGCTCCGGCTGCCTATCTCAAGAATATGGCCGCCGCCGCCCCGCTTCATCTCGATGTCGAGATGGAAACGGGGACCGGCAAGACCTACTGCTACATCAAGACGATGTTCGAGCTGAACCGGCGCTATGGCTGGTCGAAGTTCATCATCATCGTCCCGAGCATCGCCATCCGCGAGGGTGTCGCCAAGTCGCTTTCGATCACAGCGGAGCACTTCACCGAGACCTACGGGAAGAAGGCGCGCTTCTTCATCTACAACTCGAAGCGTCTGCACGAGCTCGAGAGCTTCTCGTCCGATGCCGGACTGAACGTGATGGTCATGAACATCCAGGCCTTCAACGCCAGCGGCAAGGATAACCGCCGCATCTATGACGCCCTCGATGACTTCCAGTCACGCAAGCCAATCGATGTGATCGCCGCCAACCGGCCGATCCTGATCCTCGATGAGCCGCAAAAGATGGAAGGCAAGGCTACGGTCGAAGCGCTTCCCAAGTTCCGCCCCCTGTTCATCATGCGTTATTCGGCAACGCACCGGACCGAGCACACCAAGATCCACCGGCTTGATGCGCTGGACGCCTACAACCAGAAGCTGGTGAAGAAGATCCAGGTCCGGGGCATTGCGCTCAAGGGACTGACCGGCACGACGGCCTATCTCTATCTCGAGGGGATTGAGACGGTCGGCCGCGGCAAGGGCGGGCCCTTTGCCCGTCTGGAGATGGAGATCAAGGACACCACCGGAACGATCAAGCGCCGGCTGAAACGCCTGAAGTTCCGCGATGACCTCTACGATCTGTCAGGCGGGCTCGACCAGTACCGTGACCTCGTCGTGTCGCAGATCGATGCAACCGCCGATACCGTCGAGTTCACCAATGGGATCACGCTTAAGGCTGGCGAGGCTTATGGCGACCTGTCGGAGCGGGACATCCGCCGGATTCAGATCCGCGAAACGATCCGCGCCCATCTTGAAAAGGAGCGTCAGCTCTTCGCCCAAGGGGTCAAGGTGTTGTCGCTGTTCTTCATCGACGAGGTAGCCAAGTACCGTGACTACAGCCGTGACGATCAGAACGGCGAGTATGCTCGCATGTTCGAGGAAGAATATGCCGAGGCTGTTGCGCTCGTGCTCGCTGAGCTTCCGCTTGATGAGGCTGCTTGGCGCAAGCACCTCGAGGCGATCCCGGTAGCCAAGACACACGATGGCTATTTCTCGATCGACAAGAAGACCAAGCGGTTGAAGGACCCCGAGGTTGGCGCGCGGTCAACGGATTCCGACGATAGCGATGCCTACGATCTCATCCTGAAGAACAAGGAGCGACTGCTTTCCTTCGATGAGCCCGTCAGGTTCCTGTTCTCCCATTCCGCGCTGAGGGAAGGGTGGGACAACCCGAACGTGTTCGTGATGTGTATGCTCAAGCACAGCGAAAACACGGTTTCACGCAGGCAGGAAGTGGGGCGCGGTCTCCGACTGGCCGTAGACCGGTTTGGCGAAAGGCTCGACCATCCCGCGACCGTCCACGACATCAATATTCTCTCGGTGATCGCGAGCGAAAGCTACACTGATTTCGTAGCGGGACTGCAGAAGGAGATCGCCGAAAGCCTCTCCGCCCGGCCGCGCAAGGCCAGCCAAGCCTTCTTCGTGGGTAAACAGCTGCACACGCCGGAAGGGCCCGTGACTGTCACCGACCAGATGGCGACGCAGATTCACCGTTACCTGATCAAGCATGACTACATCGACGACGCAGATCAGATCACGGACACCTATTATACCGCGAAGGCCGAGGGCACTTTGGCCGTGCTGCATGACGATCTGGTCCCGTACCAGGCTGAGGTCTTCAGCCTGATCGACAGCGTCTACAGTGATGCCGCTCTTCCCAAGTTCGAGGACGGACGGAAGCCCAAGCGCAACCCGCTGAACGACAATTTTCACAAGGGTGCCTTCCAGGAACTCTGGAGCCGGATCAACCGAAAGGCCGTCTACCGCGTGGAGTTCGACACGGCGGAGCTGATCCAGAAATGTATCAGTGCCCTCAACAGCGAATTGCGCGTGACCAAGCTGCAATACACCGTGCAGACGGGAATCCAGACGGACGAGGTCACTGATGAGCAATTGCGGGGTGGGACTGGTTTCAGCGTTACGCGTAACGAAACCGTCCAGGCCGCGTCGGCCCGCTCGGCGGTGAAGTACGATCTTTTGGGGAAAGTCTCAGAGGCGACCGACCTCCTGCGGCGGACCGTGGCCCAGATCCTCACCGGCATCGAGCCTGCGATCTTCGACCAATATCGCGCCAATCCCGAGCACTTCATTTCTGAGGCGGCGCGGCTGATCAAGGAACAGAAGGCAGGGCACCTGATCGAGCAGCTCGTCTACGATTCGATCGATGAGCGCTATGACGCCGACATCTTCACTGCGGCGGAGATCGGCCAGGATTTTTCACGGGCGACCGAGCGGCTGAAGAACCATGTCTTCGACTATTGCATCACAGACTCAGGGGTCGAGCGCGACTTCGTCGGGGAGCTGGATACAAGTGCGGAGGTCGAGGTCTATGCGAAGCTGCCACGCGGCTTCCTCATCCCGACCCCTGTGGGCGACTACAATCCCGATTGGGCCATTGTGTTTCGCGCCGGTGCCGTGAAGCACATCTATTTCGTGGCGGAAACCAAGGGGTCGATGTCGTCGCTTGCGCTTCGAGACCTCGAGCGGGCGAAAATCGACTGCGCCAAGAAGTTCTTCGCCAAGCTAGCGGAATCGAACCCGACGCCCAATGTCAGGTACGGGGTAGCTGATAGCTACAACAAGCTGATGGAGATCGTGACGACTTGATCCTGCCCCCGCGCCTCTAAGCTCGCCCGAATAAGGCGCGGTCAAAGTCCACCCCGCCGGATCGTCCGATACACGGTCGGCCGAGAGACCTTGAACAGCTTGCCGAGGTCGCTGATCGAGTATTCGCCGGTGGCGTGCATCTTGAGCAGTTCGCGCTGTTGGAGGTCGGAGAGCTTCGGCGGCTTGCCTCGGAGTTTGCCCTTGTCCCGGGCGATCTTCATGCCCTCGCGGGTTCGCAGCCGGATGAGGTCGCTCTCGAATTCGGCGAAGGTGGCGAGGATGTTGAAGAACATCCGGCCCATGGGATCATTGGGGTCATAAACCTGCTTGCCCAGCGCCAGGCTCACGCCGCGCTTCTCCAGCTCATCGGCGATCGCCCGCGCGTCCGGGACCGATCGGGCGAGGCGATCAAGCTTCGGCACGACCAGCGTCTCGCCGGCGCGGACCGCAGCCAGTGCTTGGGCGAGGCCGGGGCGATCGCGGTTCCGGCCGGTCAGGCCGTGGTCGGTGTAGATGCGGTCTTCGGGCACACCGAGCTCGATCAGCGCGCGGCGCTGAGCAGTGAGGTCCTGCTTGTCGGTTGAGCAGCGGGCATATCCGATGAGGGTGTTGGTCATTTGTAACGGATGAGGCCCCTGTGTGAGAATATAAAGCGTACCACCTTAATGAGAGACCCTGCAAGCCGGATTTGCGGAGGGCAGGGGGGTCTGACCTCTGCTCCCTCAAAAGTGTCCGGTGAGCGATCCCTTCCGGACAAGCCGCAACAAGGCAACATCGCTGTTGCGAGGGGCGGGCGCACTGGCAGCAACGTATCGTTGAGACGCTTTTCGACGGTTGCGACATAAAAGCCCTTACGTGGTCCATCTGATCATTTGTGTCTCAATTTGCATTGTGTTGAATTTCAGGAGCACTCTGGCTAGAGTATGACCCACGGCCAACACATTAGGAGTCGGAGCCCGCATGACAGTCCAAGTCAACATTACGCCTAATGGCCGGATGAGCCTTCCGGCTGACATCCGAAAGCGGCTCGGGCTCGCCGGCGGCGGCGCGGTCTATCTGGATGAGACGCCGGATGGTCTCGTGCTGCGAACGGCCGCACAGGCCGTGGCCCGCGCTCAGGCTTTGGCGAAGCAGTACACTGAAGGAAACCCGGAAGCCTCAGTCGCGGCTTTCCTGGCCAAGCGCCGCGAGGATAGCGGCGAGTGAGCGAGATCGTACTGGACGCCTCCGCCCTCATCGCCATGCTGAAGGGAGAGAAGGGTGCCGACAAAGTCGCCGCCGCGATAGCAGGCGCCCGGATTTGCACGATCAATTACGCCGAGGTGGTCACGCACTTCATCCATCTTGGCATGCCCGAGCGTGAGGTTGACGCTATGCTCGATCCACTGCCGATGACGATTGTGCCGACCGATAAGGCCTTGGCGCAAATGGCCGGGCGATTGCGGGCTGTCACTGCCGGCCACGGGCTGTCGCTCGGCGACCGCTTCTACCTTGCGCTGGCGCAACGGGATGGTCTTCCGGCTTGGACGAGTGATCAGAGCTGGAAGGCGGTCGCCGCAGCGCCTTGCGAATGACGACCTCGCCGGTGGCGCTGATACCGTGAACTTGAAAAACGTTCTTGGCCAAATCCAGGCCGATTGTGCTAATCTCCATAACGGGTGGCTCCTTTGCTCGGGTTTGCATGACAGCAACCCATATTGGCACCAAGATGCCGTGAGCGGGAGCCATCCACCTCATCCGCTTTGCCCCCCTAAACCTGATCGAAATAGCAATAATGCAGGCCAGTGATCTTGGCCTTGCCTAAGGTCTCACGCACATCGTCGGTGCAAAAATTCCCCGCACCGACGTGCTTGTCATGCCAGAATTTGGCTGACCCGATCTGCAGCGTATCAAAAACCATCGGACCTTGTTCGTTTTCGGGCAGAGTGAAATCAGGAGCCCAGATTTTTCCATTCCGAAGGATCATCTTGGTCGCCTGCCGATTGACGGAATCGAGACGGTTGCAGATCTGCCAGACCCAGCGATCCTCCAGAAACGATCCGTCCTTTGCGAGGAACTTGATAGGCTCAAACTGGTGTACTTCGGGTTCGATCTCTTCGATCAAAGTCCGCAGCCGATCGCTGACGGTCTTTCTGAACACACCCGCGAAATCTCCGACCCTTTGCGGGGTGACTACACGAAAGTGACGTATCTGCACGGAAAGGGCGAACGGATAGCGAA
>NZ_LSKQ01000234.1 GCF_001557115.1 Erythrobacter sp. CCH5-A1 | reverse complement strand
ACGATGCCGTCCAAGGGGCCTGACGGGCGGCGCATCACGATCAATTCGAACCTCTCGAACGACCAGCTGGTGTGGAACCTGCGCTCGGCCTGGAACGTCGCCGCCCTCAATTGCCTCGCGCCCGAATACGAGCCGATCCTGCAGGGCTACCGCGCCTTCCTCTCCAAGAACGTGCGCGGCCTCAAGGCGGTCAATGACCGGATCGAGAAGAGCTACACCAGCCGCTTCAAGGTCCGCCGCGACGCGATCGTCGCGCGCGATGCTTACACCACGCAGGTCTACAACTTCTTCGCCGAGCCCGCCGCGCGCGCCGGCTTCTGCCGCGCCGCGCTCGATATGGCTAACCGCGCGCTGGCGACCCCGCCGACCGATCCGCTCGCCTTCGCGCAGGGCAATTTCGACGGGTTGATGGTGCCGTTCTACCAGTTCTTCGACGAATACGAGGCCTACCAGCGCGCCTCGGCCGAATGGGACGCGAAGTGGGGCGCGCAGTACGGCGCCTCGCAGCCTGGCTGGGTGGCGGTGCAGCAGCACCGCGCCGGCCTTGCCCCCGCGCCTGCGCCCGGTGCGGCTCAGACCGTGATCGACCCCGAAACCGGCCTGCCGGTGCCGGTCATCCCGGTGACCGAGGGCGTCACCTCGCAGCCCGTGGTGCAGCCGATCGCGCCCAAGCCCGCAGCGACCGGCGGCAAGTAGCGCGTCCGCTCGGGGAGGAGCCGGCCGCGGCGGCAAAAACGCCGTTGCAAGCCATGGCGCTTCTCGCTAATGCGCGCGCTCGCCCGCTCCCCGATGAGGATGGCGGGGCTCGCGAAAACTGGAACGGGGCCGTAGCTCAGCTGGGAGAGCGCGTCGTTCGCAATGACGAGGTCAGGGGTTCGATCCCCCTCGGCTCCACCAGTTAAACGCATTGGGCCTCCCCTATCAGGGGAGGCCCAATGCGTTTAACTGGTGGGTTTCTTGTTTTCCGCACGCCTCCGGCGCGCGAAATCCTCGCTCATGCGACCTGAAGGTCGCGTCGCTGCGGGCGGCCGGTCGGCCTTGC
>NZ_LSKQ01000233.1 GCF_001557115.1 Erythrobacter sp. CCH5-A1 | reverse complement strand
CGTGCCAACATACCCGAAAATACCGCTTGCATCCAAAGGGGCGTCCACAGATGCCGTTCGATTACCAGCTCAATTCCACCCGCCACTTCATGCGCGACCTCAACCGGCTGGGGGTGACGAGCGTGATCGACGCCGGCGGGGGCTTTCAGAACTATCCCGACGATTACGCCGTGATCGAGAAGCTCCACGCCGAGGGCCAGCTGACGGTGCGCATCGCCTACAACCTGTTCACCCAGAAGGCGGGCGAGGAAAAGGAGGATTTCCTGCGTTGGACCTCCTCGGCCAAGTATCATCAGGGCGACGACTATTTCCGCTTGAACGGCGCGGGCGAGATGCTGGTCTTCTCGGCCGCCGACTTCGAGGATTTCCGCATGCCGCGCCCTGATATGCCCGCGAACATGGAAGGCGATCTCGAGGCCGTGATCCGCATTCTCGCCCAGAACCGCTGGCCGTGGCGGCTACACGCCACCTACGACGAGACCATTACCCGCGCTTTGGACGTGTTCGAAAAGGTCAATCGCGACATCCCCTTGGATGGCATCCACTGGTTCTTCGACCATGCCGAAACGATCAGCGAACGCTCGATCGACCGCGTGGCAGCCCTGGGCGGCGGCGTCGCGTTCCAGCACCGCATGGCCTATCAGGGCGAATATTTCGTCGAACGCTACGGCGCGCGGGCGGCCGAGGCTACCCCGCCGTTCAAGCGGGTGCTCGAGGCAGGGGTGAAGACCTCCGCCGGAACCGACGCGACCCGCGTGGCCTCCTACGATCCGTGGGTGTCGCTCGCCTGGCTGGTCACCGGCAAGACCCTGGGCGGCACCGGGCTCTACCCGCAGCGCAGCCTCCTCGACCGCGAGACGGCGCTCAGGATGTGGACCGAGAACACCACCTGGTTCTCGAACGAGGAAGGCAAGAAGGGCCGGATCGAGGTCGGGATGCTCGCCGATCTTGCGGTGCTGGACCGCGACTACTTCGGCGTGCCGGGGGACGAGATCCGCCAGATTACCTCGGTGCTCACGATCGTCGATGGCGAGCCGGTCTATGGGGCTGAAGGGTTCGAGGGGCTGGCCCCGCCGCTGCCCCCTGCCATGCCCGACTGGTCTCCGGTCAACATCTACGGCGGCTACAACAAGGCCGCGCCCGAGGCCGCAGCGCTGTCGAAAGTTGCGGCCGCCTCATGCGGCTGTGCCGCCACCTGCGGCGTGCATGGTCACGATCATGCGAAGAGCTGGGGCGCGGGGCTGCCGGTGGGCGATCTCAAGAGCTTCTGGGGCGCGCTGGGCTGCGCGTGCTGGGCGGTGTGAGCGTGCCCGACACCGAAGCGCCCCCCGCCACGATCCTGTGGCTGGCCCGCCTCGCGCTCGCCTCGCCCTTTCTGCTGAGCGGCATCACCAAGGCGGCGGACTTTGCCGGGGCGACCGGAGAGGTGCGGGGGCTCACCGGCCTCGAGCCTGCCCCGGCCCTCGCGGCAGCGGTGATTGCGGTGCAACTGGGCGGATCGGCATTGCTGCTCGCACGGGGCCGCGCGGTGTGGCTCGGCGCGGCGATCCTCGCCGCCTTCACGCTGGCGGCGACCTTTGCCGCGCACGACTTCTGGAACAAGCCCGAAGGCACCGCTTTGCGTGATGCGACCACTTTCCTCGAGCATCTTGGCCTGATAGCCGGTCTCGGCATCGCCGCGCTGTTCACACGGGCCCGCCCGGCATGAGCGAGGAAAAGCCCGCCCCCTTGCCCGGCCTCGCGAGTCTGCTCGCCTTCCTCTCGGGCTTCGTCGACACCGCCGCCTTCATCCACATGTCGGGGCTCTTCGTCGCCCATGTCACCGGCAACTTCGTGCTGCTGGGCGCGGCGCTGGCGACGGGGGGCATGGTCGGGGGCAAGGGGCCGGAGCTGCTGCAGCTCGGCGCCCTGCCGATTTTCTTTACCGCCGCGATGCTGACCGGCGCGCTCGCCGCGCGGCTGAACGCCGAGCGCGGTCTCAAGGTCATCCTGTGGAGTGCCAGCCTGCTCACCGCCGCGGTCGCAGGGGCCAGCGCATGGCTCGGTGCGGGGGCCTGGGATGCGGCCTCGGCGGTGGTGCTGATCGCGGCGATGGGCATGCTCAACGCGGCGCACCGCCTCAACCCGGCGATGGGCCCGCCCTTCGCGCTGATGACCGGCAATGTCGCCGCGCTCGCGATCCGCGCCGCGCAGCTTCTGCACCTCGCTCCGCCGCCCGCTGGACCGCCGAGCGGCGCCGAGGCGAAAATGCTGCGTGCGGTGATCGGTTTTGCGGTAGGCTGCGCGTGCGGTGCCTTGGCGCAGGTGTGGTTGGGGCTCGCCGCCGTGGGAATTCCGGCGCTGCTGCTGATGGGGCGACTCGCATGGCGCAGATAGGCGAACATCGGCACCGGGGTTGCTCTTCCCGCGCCGCGATTGCGGTTTCCACCGCGCGGGCAACATAAGTTGTCGTCTCAGTTAAGGGTTCATGCATTGGGGGCAATGATGAAGACGACCCGGACCATCCTGACCGCCGCCGCCTTGCTGGCCGCCGCCGCATGCTCGCAGCAGACCCCGCAGGCGCCTCCGCCGCCCACGGTTGCGGTCGCCGCGCCGCTGCAGCGCTCGATCACCGATTGGGACGACTATGTCGGCCGCTTCGAGGCGATCGAGGATGTCGAGATTGTGCCCCGCGTCTCGGGCAACATCACCCGCATCGCCTTCCGCGAGGGGCTGGCGGTCGGCAAGGGCCAGCTGCTCTACGAAATCGACCCGCGCCCGTTCCGCGCCGCGCTCGCTCAGGCCGAGGCCGAGGTCGCGCGTGCCCGCGCCAATGCCGCCGTCGCGCAGAGCGAGCTCGCGCGCGCCGCCACGCTCTTGCCCGACGAGGCGATCAGCAAGGAAGTCTACGAACAGAAGCAGGCGGCCGCCAAGGCTGCGCAGGCCGCGCTTGGCGCCGCGCGCGCGGCTGCCAATGCGCGCCGGCTCGATCTCGGCTTCACCCAGGTCCGGGCACCGGTGGCCGGGCGCGTGTCGGACCGCCGCGTTTCGCTGGGAGATTACGTATCCGCCGGGCAGACCGTGCTGACCCGCGTCGTCTCGGTCGATCCGATCTGGTTCACCTTCGACGGGGCGGAGAGCTTCTACCTCAAATATGTCCGCCAGGACGCAAGTGGCGAGCGCCAGTCCTCGCGTTATGCCCCCAACCCGGTCGAGATCCAGCTCGCCGACGAGGAGGACTATCGCTGGCGCGGCAAGATGGTGTTCGTCGACAACGCGGTCGATCCGCGTTCGGGCACGATCAAGGCGCGCGCCGAGATCGCCAACCCCGATGGCTTTCTCGTCCCCGGCCTGTTCGGCCGCGCGCGGCTGCTAGGATCGGGCGCCTATACCGGCCTGCTGGTGCCCGACGAGGCGGTCATCACCGACCAGACCCGCCGCGCGGTGTTCGTGCTGGGCAAGGACAACAAGGTCGAGATGCGCAATGTCGAACTGGGCCCGATGGTCGAAGGCCTGCGGGTCGTGCGCAGCGGACTTAAGGCCGGCGACAAGGTCGTGCTCGATGGCCTCGCCCGGCTTCAGCCCGGTGCGGTGGTCAGCCCCAAGCAGGGCAAGATCAAGCCCCGCGCCAAGAACGCCGCCCCCGTCGCGCTTCCCGTCACCGCGCCGCCGCCTGCCGAAGCCAAGACGCAGTAGAGAAGGGGCACGCGCGTGAACTTCCCGCACTTCTTCATCAACCGCCCGATCTTTGCCGCGGTGCTCTCGGTCCTGATCGTGATCGTGGGGGCGATCGCCTATCCGACGCTTCCCGTGGCGCAATATCCCGAGATCGCGCCGCCCACGGTGGTGGTCTCGGCGAGCTTCCCGGGCGCCTCGGCCGAGACGCTGGCGGAAACCGTTGCCGCGCCCTTGGAGGAGCAGATCAACGGGGTGGAGAACATGCTCTACATGTCCTCCTCCTCCACCGGGGACGGGAATGTCGCGATCACCGTCACCTTCGCGCAAGGGACGGATGTCGACCAGGCGCAGGTGCTGGTGCAGAACCGCGTCTCCACCGCCGAGCCGCGCCTTCCGGAAGAAGTGCGGCGCCTTGGCGTTACGGTGCGCAAGAACTCGCCCGACCTGCTGATGGTCGCGACGCTGATCTCGCCCGACAACCGCTACAACCAGCAATATCTCTCGAACTATGCGACCCTCCAGCTGGTCGACCGGCTGAGCCGCGTCGAGGGCGTGGGGAGCGTGCGCATCTTCGGTGGGCGCGACTATTCGATGCGGGTGTGGATCGATCCCGACCGCGCGACGTCGCTGAATCTCGATGCCGCCGAGATCGTTGCCGCGGTGCGCGCGCAGAACGTGCAGGTCGCCGCCGGCGCGATCGGCCAGCCGCCGTACAACACCGGCGGCACGGCGTTCCAGCTCAACATCCAGACCCAGGGGCGGCTCATCACCCCCGAGCAGTTCGGCGACATCATCGTCAAGCGCTTCGACGATGGCCGCCTGATCCGCCTGACCGACGTGGCGCGGGTGGAGCTGGGCGCACAGGATTATAGCGTCAACGCCTTCAATTCGGGCCGGCCGACGGTCGCTGTGGTGGTCTCGCAGCTCCCCGGTTCAAACGCGCTGGCGACGGCCGAGGCAGTGCGCGGCGAACTGGAAACGGCGAAACGGGATTTCCCCCCGGGGCTCGAATACGCGATCCCCTATGCCCCCACGACCTATATCGAGGCCTCGATCGCGGCGGTCGAGGACACGCTGTTCGAGGCGATCGTGCTGGTCGCGCTGGTGGTGCTGGTGTTCCTTCAGAGCTGGCGCGCGGCGATCATCCCGATCATCGCCATTCCGGTCTCGCTGGTCGGCTCCTTCGCCTTTCTCGCCGCCTTCGGTTTCAGCCTCAACAACCTCTCGCTGTTCGGGCTGGTGCTGGCAATCGGTATCGTCGTCGACGATGCGATCGTGGTAGTCGAGAATGTCGAGCGCCTGATGGAGGAGGAAAGCCTCTCCCCGCGCGAGGCGGCGCACAAGTCGATGGACGAGGTCTCGGGTGCGCTGATCGCGATCGCGCTGGTCTTGATCGGGGTGTTCCTGCCGACCGCCTTCATCCCCGGCATCTCGGGGCAGTTCTACCGCCAGTTCGCGCTCACCATCATGAGCGCGACGGCGATTTCGGCCTTCGTCTCGCTGACGCTCTCGCCCGCGCTCGCGGCGCTGCTGTTGAAGCCCAAGGCGCACGGGGACACGCCCCCTGCGCCGGGCTGGCGCGGCTGGGGAACGCGGTTCGCGCGCGGGTTCAACCGGGCCTTCAACAAGCTCTCGGACCGCTATGGGCGGTTCACAGCGCGCGCCGTGCGGGCGCTGGCGGTGGTCGGGATCGCCTATGCGGCCCTCATCGGCCTCACCATGTGGCGCTTTGCCGAGACGCCGACCGGCTTCATCCCGGCGCAGGACCAGGGCTATCTGATTGCGGTGCTGCAAATGCCGCCGGGCACCTCGCTCGAGCGGACTACCGAGACGCTTGAGCAGGCGCAGAAGATCGCGCTCGCCAATCCGGCCACCGCTAGCACCGTCGCCTTCGGCGGGTTCGACGGGGCGACCTTCACCAATGCGCCCAATGCGGCTGCGATGTTCATCTCCTTGAAGCCCAAGGACCAGCGCGCGGGTGCCAACCAGCTGCTGGGCGAGCTGAACGGCGCGCTCAGCCAGATCACCGCCGGCAACATCTTCGTCATCCCCCCGCCCCCCGTATCCGGGATCGGCACCGGGGGCGGCTTCAAGATGATGCTCGAGGACCGCGGCGGGGCGGGCTATCAGGCGCTTGAGACGGTCGCCTTCACGATGATGGCCAAGGCCAACCAGGCGCCCGGCGTAGGCGGGGCCTTCACCACCTTCAACACCCGCACCCCGCGCCTTTACGCCGACATCGACCGCGAGCGCGCGGAGCAGCTGGGCGTGCCGCTCGAGAACGTCTTCGCGACCTTGGCGACCTACCTCGGCTCGACCTACGTGAACGACTTCAACCTGCTCGGGCGCACCTTCCGCGTCACCGCGCAGGCCGACGCCCCGTTCCGCGAAAGCGCGGCGGACATCCTGCGGCTGCGGGTGCGCTCGGATTCGGGCGCGATGGTGCCGCTGTCGGCAATCATGACGATCCGCAACGAAGGCGGCCCCTACCGCGTGGTGCGCTACAACCTCTATCCGGCAGCCGAATTGCAGGGGAACACCCTCCCCGGCTTCTCCTCGGGGCAGTCGCTGAACACCATGGAGGGCCTCGCCGCCGAGACCCTGCCGCAGGGCTTTGCCTTCGACTGGACCGAGCTTGCCTTCGAGCAGAAGAATGCGGGCAACACCGGGAGCATCGCCTTCGCGCTCGCGGTGGTGTTCGTCTTCCTGCTGCTCGCCGCGCAATATGAAAGTCTGGTGCTGCCGCTGGCGGTGATCCTGATCGTGCCGATGTGCCTTCTCGCCGCGCTGCTGGGCGTCAATGCGATGGGGCTCGACAATAACATCCTCACCCAGATCGGCCTCGTCGTGCTGATCGGCCTCGCGGCCAAGAACGCGATCCTGATCGTCGAGTTCGCGCGCCAGAACGAGGATGAGGGCAAGCCCCTGCGCCAGGCGGCGATCGATGCCGCAAGGCTGCGCCTGCGCCCGATCCTTATGACCTCGATCGCCTTCATCCTCGGCGTGCTGCCGCTGGTGCTGGGGCAGGGTCCGGGCTCGGAAATGCGGCAGGCGCTGGGCGTGGCGGTGTTCTTCGGGATGCTCGGCGTCACCATCTTCGGCCTGATCTTCACGCCCGCCTTCTACATCATCGCGCGGATATTCGGCGATTGGGCGGGGAAGAAACTCCGGCGCGGCAAGCCC
>NZ_LSKQ01000232.1 GCF_001557115.1 Erythrobacter sp. CCH5-A1 | reverse complement strand
TCGTGCCGCCGGTGCCAAGGACGAGGATGCAGGGAGGCTTGGTCATATTCTGCGTCCCTAGCCCCGGCACGCGCCCTCGCCTAGCGGCTCATTCCCGAACTGCGCGAAGACGGCGGCCAGCCCCGGCACGTCGGGCTCGGCGCGCAGGGCGGCGAGCGCGTCCTCGATGTCGATCGCCATCTCGGTCACCCCGCCCTCGTGCCCCACGCCCTTAGCCCCCAAGGACCGCGCCAGCGCCAGCGCCGGGCGGTTCTCTGGGAGAACGTGGACGGTGAAATGCTCGTACCCCTCGCGCGCGCAATCGAGCAGCAGCACCGCGGTCAAGAGCCGCGCCAGCCCGCGCCCGTGATAGGCATCGATCACCGCGACCGAGAACTCGGCCGCTTCGGGATCGTCCTTGTCGCGGAAGGCATGGACCACGCCCAGCGCGGGCGTCTCGGCAAGGTCGCTCCGCAGAGCGCCCCAGGCGAGGTGGTTGTGCCCATCCGCGCTCGCCAGCGCGCGCAGCACCTGCGGCGGGGCCTCGCGCATCCCGGAGAAGAACCGCAGGTAGCGCGACTGCGGCGAAAGCTGTGCGATTCCCTCCTTGAGCCGCGCCTCGTCCGCGCGGTTCACGCGTCGGATGCACACCGGGGTGCCATCATTGAGATGGGTGTGAATGGTCATGGCCCCGCCACTCTACCAGCTTGACCGCGCCGCCGACACGGCTAAACCGCGCCCCGGCCCACGGTGCCGTGGGGCGGTTAGCTCAGTTGGTAGAGCATCTCGTTTACACCGAGAGGGTCGGCGGTTCGAGCCCGTCACCGCCCACGGCGCGCCATGATTGCGGGAGAACTCACGAATGGACCTCGGGCTCGAAGGCAAGACCGCGCTGGTATTGGGTGCGAGCAAGGGGCTGGGCCGCGCGATTGCCGAGGCGCTGGCGGCGGAGGGCGCGGGGGTGATGACCGTGGCGCGCTCGGGCACGGGGCTACCGGGACGGCTCCACATCCACGCCGATCTCGACGATCCGGCCGCGCCGCAAGCAATCATCGACCGGGTGCGCGCCGGGGGTGCCTCGCCCGATATTCTGGTGCTGAACGCAGGCGGCCCGCCGATGGGGGGTGCTGCGACCACCACGCCCGCCGACTTCGCCGCCGTGCTCCCGCGGATGTTCAACGCCCAGCTCGCGCTGGCGCAGGAGTTCCTGCCCGACATGCGCTCGCGCGGGTTCGGGCGCATTCTGGCGGTCGCCTCGACCAGCCTTGTCACGCCGATTGCGGGGCTGGTGCTTTCCAACGCCGTGCGCGCGATGCTGGCCTCGTGGTGCAAGACGCTGGCGAACGAGGTCGCAGCGGACGGGGTGACGGTGAACCTGCTGCTCCCCGGCCAGATCGCGACCGACCGCCTCGCCAGCCTTCACGCCGGGATGGCGGCCGCGCAAGGGATGGAGGCGGAACAGGTCACTGCCCGTTCGGTCTCGGCGATCCCCGCCAGGCGGCTCGGGCGGCCGGAGGAGTTCGGCGACATCGCCGCCTTCCTCGCTAGCCCACGGGCGGGCTTCATCACGGGCAGCGCGATCAAGGTCGACGGCGGGCAGACGCCGACGCTCTAACCCCCGTGCTTGCGCCCGCGCGCCTGTGCTCCTAGCGCGGCCCCATGTCCGACCTGTTCATCGCGCTCCAGCACCTCGTTCCGCAACACGCCCTCTCGCGTCTCGCCGGGAGCATCGCCGCCAGCGAGACGCCGTGGCTGCGCGACACGCTGATCCGGCGCTTCGTGGCGGCCTACGGCGTCAACCTCGCCGAAGCCGCGCGCGGGATCGGGGAGTTTGCAAGCTTCAACGACTTCTTCACCCGCGAGTTGAAGCCCGGTGCAAGGCCGCTCGCCGATGCTTCGAAGTTCATCCTCTCCCCCGCCGACGGCGCGGTGAGCCAGCTAGGCCCGGTGAGCGGCGGGCGGATCATCCAGGCCAAGGGGCGCGATTACAGCGTGGCGGAAATCCTCGGCTGCACCGCAGAGGAAGCTGCGCGGTTCGAGGGCGGGAGCTTCATCACCATCTACCTCAGCCCCAAGGACTACCACCGCGTCCACATGCCCGCGGCCGGCACCTTGGTGCAGACGACCTACATCCCGGGCGACCTTTTCTCGGTCAACACCGCCACCGCCGCCGGGGTCGACCGACTGTTCGCCCGCAACGAGCGCCTGTCGTGCCGCTTCGACGGGCCGGACGGGCATTTCGCCAGCATCATGGTTGGCGCGATGATCGTCGCCGGGATCGACACCGTGTGGCCCAACCAGTTCCGCACCCATGCAAGGGCGCCGGTCCACGAGGACTTCGCGCGGCAGGGCAGGATTTTCGCGGCGGGGGACGAAATGGGGCGGTTCTACCTCGGCTCGACCGTCGTCCTGCTATTCGAACCCGGGCGCGTGGCATGGCGCGCGGACCTCAAGCCCGGCGATCCGCTGCGCATGGGCGAGACCATCGCCACTCGCCTCTCCGCCTGAGCGCACATCCTTTGCACTAAATTCACTGGTCGCGCGCTAGCCCCGCGATAACAGGGATTTGCGCGCAGGCCGCGCGGCATGGGGCACTTTATGGAGCCGCTCAGGATCGCCATTATCGGCTGCGGGCCGGCAGGGCTGGCCGCCGCGCTGCTGCTGGCGCGGCAGAGGCACGCGGCGCACATCTTCGACCGCTTCGTCTCGCCCGGCCCGGTCGGATCGGGGCTGATGATCCAGCCGAGCGGTATGGCGGTGCTGGCGGCGCTGGGCCTGGCCGAGGAAGTCGTCCGCCGGGGCGCGAGGGTCGATGCGCTTCAGGGCATCGAGGAGCATGGCCGCTGCGTGCTCGACGCGCCCTATGCCGCGCTGGGGGTGGCGGGCGCCTTCGGCCTCGGCATCCACCGTGCGAGCCTGTTCGACGTGCTGTTCGAGGCCGCCGCGCGCCAGCCGGGGGTCAGCATTCACGCCGATCACGCGGTCACGGGGAGCACCTGCGATGCGCAAGGCCGTCGCCTGCTGTTCGAGGGCCGCGCGCCTTCTGCCCCCTTCGACCTCGTGATCGACGCAAGCGGTTGGCGCACCGGCTTCGACCCTGCGCCCAAAAACGTCCTTCCCTTCGGCGCCTTGTGGGCGAGCCTGCCGCTCCAACCGGGCGATCCCTTCGCGGGCAACCTGCTCGAACAACGCTACCGCCGTGCCGGGCAGATGGCGGGCGTGCTGCCCATCGGGAGCCGCGCGGGCGGCGCGGGGCCGGAGGTGGCGTTCTTCTGGTCCTTGAAGGCCGAGGATCACACGGCATGGCTCGCCACCCCGCTCGATGAGTGGAAGGGCGAGGTGCTGCGCCTCTGGCCCGACCTCGAGGGCCTGCTCGCCCGGATCGAGACCCGCGAGCAGCTCACCTTCGCGCGCTACGCCCACCGCACCCACCCCGCCCCTGTGGGCGAGCGCATCATCGCCATCGGCGACGCATGGCACTCGGCAAGCCCGCAGCTCGGCCAAGGCGCGAACATGGCGCTGCTCGACGCATGGAGCCTGTCGCGCGGCCTCGCCGAAGGGCGCACGCTGGCGGAAAAACTGCGGCTCGCCGCCGGGTGGCGCAGCGATCATGTGTGGCTTTATCAGTGGGTGACGAAGCTGTTCACCCCGCTCTACCAGTCGGATTCGCGAGTCCTGCCGGGGGTGCGCGACCGCGTGCTCGCCCCGCTCTCCCGCCGCTGGCCTGCCAAGGGCATCCAGGCCCAGTTGATGAGCGGGCTGTTCGGCTTCCCGCTCGCCCCGCTCGGCCTTGCGCTCCCCGATTACGAGAGCTTGAGCGCGTCCCTCACCAGTTTCGCGGCATCCGGCGAGCCCCAGTCATAGCCCCCCGCCACTCGCAGCACCTCCTTGCCCCCGGCATCGAACAGGATCGTCAGCGGCAGCATGCCTTCAGGGGTGAATTGCGCCGAAAGCGCGGTGTCGGGATCGAGCCACGGTTCCAACCGCTTCAGACCGCTGCGCGCGAAGAACGGCGTCACCACTTCGGCGCCGCGAATGTCCTGGCTGACGGTGATGACCCTGACCTCGCCCTCAAGCTCTCCGGCCAGCGCATCGAGCTGCGGCATTTCCTTGACGCAAGGCGCGCACCATGTGGCCCACAAGTTGAGCAGCACCGGCCCGTCCGTGGCCCCCAGGTCGAGCACCTTGCCCGCCGGGTCCCGGAATTGCAGATCGGGCAGCGGCGTCCCGGCAAACTGGCGGGTCATCAGGCCTATGGTAGTCCCCGGCGCTGCGCCCGCTTCAACCGGTTGCGCCGGGGCCTCGGGAGCCCTATCGCATCCCGCCAGCATGAGGAGCGATACGGCAAGAATGAGCGGCGAACGGGACATAATCGGCTCCGGTAGCGGGGGCACTGCGACCAACGCCATGTGGGGCGGTCGCTTCGCTGACGGCCCTAGCGCGATCATGCGCGAAATCAACGCCTCCATCCCCTTCGACAAGGCACTGTGGCGGCAGGACATCGCCGCGAGCAAGGCGCATGTGGCGATGCTCGGCGCGGCGGGGATCGTCGCTGCCGATGACGCGCTTGTGATCGCCGCCGGCCTCGATCGGGTCGCCGCCGAATACGAGGCCGAGGGCGTCCCCGAGGACTGGGACCGCGAGGACATCCACATGACCACCGAAGCCCGGCTCGCCGAGCTGATCGGGCCGGTCGCGGGGAGGCTCCACACCGCGCGGAGCCGCAACGATCAGGTCGCGACCGATTTCCGCCTGTGGGTACGCGATGCCTTCGGCCAGATGGACGCGGGGCTGGCCGCCTTGCAGCACGCGCTCGTCAACCGCGCAGGCGAGCATGCGGGCGACATCATGCCCGGCTTCACTCACCTGCAAACCGCGCAGCCGGTGACCCTCGGCCACCATCTGATGGCCTATTACGAGATGTTCCGGCGGGATCGCGCCCGCATCGCCGATGCGGCCGGGCGCATGAACGAGTGCCCGCTCGGCAGCGCCGCGCTGGCAGGCACCGGCTTTCCCATCGACCGCGAGGCCACCGCGCGCGCTCTCGGGTTCGACCGCCCCACCGCCAATTCGCTCGATGCCGTCTCAGACCGCGATTTCGCGCTCGATTTCCTGTGGTCCTGCTCGGCCACCGCGCTGCACCTCTCGCGCCTCGCCGAAGAGCTGATCCTGTGGGCGAGCCAGCCCTTTGGCTTCATCCGCCTGCCCGACAGCCTCTCGACCGGCAGCTCGATCATGCCGCAGAAGAAGAACCCCGACGCCGCCGAACTGGTGCGCGGCCACTCGGGCCGGGTGATCGGCGCGCTGACCAGTCTGATGATCACCATGAAGGGGCTCCCCCTCGCCTATTCCAAGGACATGCAGGACGACAAGCCGCCGGTGTTCGAGGCCGCCTCGCTGATGGCGCTCTCCATCGCCGCGATGACCGGCATGATCGCGGGCGCCACCTTCAACACCGCCCGGATGCGCGCGGCGGCCGAACTGGGCTATGCCACCGCGACCGACCTTGCCGACTGGCTCGTCCGGCAGGCGGGTATCCCGTTCCGAGAGGCGCACCACATCACCGGCGCTGCGGTGAAGCTGGCGGAATCGCGCGGCATCGCGCTCGACCAGCTTTCGATCGACGACCTCAAGGCGATCGATGCGCGGATCGACGAAAGCGTCTATGCCGCGCTCTCGGTCGATGCCTCGGTCGCGGCGCGCGCCTCCTACGGGGGAACCGCGCCCGATCAGGTGCGTATGCAGGTCGCCGCCGCGCGGGCCGCACTGGGTATGGAGAACGAATGATGCGGATTGTCGCCATCGTCGGCCTCGCGCTGGCGCTCGCCGGATGCGGCACTGTCGCGCCGCTCACCCCCGCCGAGGGCGCCAAGGCGCCTGACGCACCCTATGGCGCCACCGCCACGCCGTCCGCCGAAGAGCTGCTGCGCCGCGAGGCGCTCGCCGCGCCCGAACGCTCGGTCGAACTGCGCCGTCGCTCGGAAGAGCGTCAGGACGACCCCTTCGACCTGCCCCCCGAATAGAGACACGATGGACCACTTTGCCCTGAAGGACGGCGTGATGCACGCCGAGGACGTGCCGCTGCCGCTGATCGCCGAGGCCGTCGGCACCCCCGTCTATGTCTATTCGCGCGCCACGCTGGAGCGCCACGCCCGGGTGTTCCGCGAGGCCCTGGACGGCGTGCCCGACAAGCTGATCGCCTTTGCGGTCAAGTCCAACCCCAACCTTGCCGTGCTGCGCGTGCTGCAGCAGCAGGGCATGGGCGCGGACGTGGTCTCGGTCGGCGAGATGCGCCGCGCGCTGGCGGCAGGGATCGCGCCGGAGATGATCGTCTTCTCTGGCGTGGGCAAGACCGCGGCCGAGATGGCCGCCGCGCTCGATGCCAGGATCGGCCAGTTCAATATCGAGAGCGAGGAGGAGGGAGTCGAGCTCGCCGAAATCGCCGCCGCGCGGGGGCTGACCGCGCAGTGCACCCTGCGCATCAACCCCGATGTCGATGCGGGCACCCACGACAAGATCTCGACCGGCAAGGCCGACAACAAGTTCGGCGTGCCGATCAGCGAGGCGGGGCAGATTTTCGGCAAGCTGGCGGGCCTGCCGGGGGTGAACCTGCGCGGGGTGGCGGTGCATATCGGCAGCCAGCTCGCCGACCTTGCGCCTTTGGAAGCGGCCTTTCTCAAGCTCGGCGAGCTGATGCGGGCGCTGCGCGGGGCGGGGCATGATGTGACGCATGTCGACCTCGGCGGTGGCCTCGGCGTGCCCTACCGCGTCGGCGAGGTGCTCCCCGCGCCGGCCGAATATGGCGCGATGGTCGCGCGCGTCACGAAGGACTGGGGCGTCAAGCTGATCTTCGAGCCCGGCCGCGTGATCGCAGGCAATGCCGGCGTGCTGCTGACCCGCGTGGTGCGGGTGAAGCGCGGGATCAAGGACCCCTTCGTGATCGTCGATGCGGCCATGAACGATCTGGCGCGGCCTGCCTTGTATGGTGCCTATCACCACTTCGAGGCGGTCGAGCCGCGCGGCGCGCGGATGACCGCCAACATCGTCGGCCCGATCTGCGAGACCGGCGATACCTTTGCGATGGGGCGCGAATGCGACGCTTTGGAAGCAGGCGACCTCGCCGTGTTCCGCACCGCGGGGGCTTACGGCGCGACCATGGCCTCGTCCTACAATTCGCGCGGGTTCGTGGCCGAGGCGCTGGTCGACGGCGACCGCTTCGCCGTGGTTGCCGACCGGATCGAGGCGGGCGCGATCATGGATGCCGAGCGCGTGCCGGAATGGCTCGCCTGACCGGCTGATGGGGCAGATCGCCAGCCTGCCGCTGTTCCACCAGATCGCCGGACAAGCGGTGCTGGTGCTGGGCGATGGCCCCGCGGCCGAGCCCAAGCGGCGGCTGGTCGAGCGCGCGGGCGGCGTCATCGTCGAGGACTTCGCGCGGGCGGTGGACGAAGGCGTGCGGCTCGCCTTTATCGCCTATGAGGACGCGCAGGCCTGCGAGGTCGCGGCGATCAATGCGCGCTGTGCGGGGATGCTGGTCAATGTCGTTGACCGGCCCGAGCTGTGCGATTTCACCACGCCGAGCATTCTCGATCGCGATCCGCTGCTGGTGGCGATCGGTACCGGCGGGGCCTCTGCGGGGCTGGCGAAGCACGTGCGGCTGCGGCTGGAGCGGGTGTTGCCCGCGACCTTGGGCATTCTGGCCCGCGCGCTCGCGGCGGCGCGGCCGGTGCTGCGCGCTCGGTTGCCCGAAGGGGCCGAACGGCGGCGGGCGGTGGATGCGGCGATGTCCGAAGGAGGCCCGCTCGATCCGCTCGATCCGGCATCGCACGAGCGGGTGGCAGCATGGGCCGCCGGGTCGCTGAGCACCGAGGCGGGCGCGCTTGTCGACATTACCCTTTCAAGCGCCGAGCCCGAGGACCTGACCCTGAGGCAGGCACGGCTGCTGGGCGAGGCGGACCTGCTGCTGCTCGACGGCGCGGTGCCGCCCGCGATCCTGGCCCGCGCCCGCGCCGACGCGGCGCGGCGGGAGCTGGCGGTGGGCGGGGCGGATGAAGCGGAGGTCGCGCGCGGCCTGACCGTGATCCTGCGATGGCGGCCCGGAGCCCCGGGCGCCGTCTAGGCCGCCTGCACCACCGGCAACCTGAGGCTGGCGAAATAGCCCGACATCGCGGCAATCGCCTTGTCGCTCAGGGCGATGAAGGCGCGGCGCCTGTCGGCCGGATCGGGGATGCGCTCGAAGATCCCGCTTTCGACCATCTGCGTCAGCCAGCGCAGCGCGGTCGTCGCCGGGACGCCCGCCGCGATGCACAGCGAGGTGACCGAAACCTGTGCGCCTTCGACATGCGCGGCGGTCAGATCGAGCAGCATGTCCCACGCCGGATCGCCGAACAGTTCGGGATCGAAGAAACGGTTGCGGGCGTGGCGGTTGGCGATGATCTGCCGCACCACCTGCGGATCGGGGAGCGGCGGCTCTGCGAGCGGATGTCCTGCGAGCGGGGACCCTGCGGCAGCGGCGGGTGCGGCGCCGAAGGCCGGGAAAGCCGAAGGTTCGGGAACCGCATAGTCCCGCTTGAACTCGCCCAGCGCATTCGGCCCCGAGGGAGTCGGGGCAGCGGGCGCCTGACCCAGCCGGTCGAGCGAATGGGCGATCGCCTCGACCTGCTGCGACAGGCGTAGCAGCGCGACGCGGTCCTCCTCGCCCATTTCACGAAGGCGCGCCGCCCCCGCCTCGCCCATAACGCGGCCGACCGCGATCACGCGTTCGGCACGGCTGGGGCTGACGAGGATCTGGGGATTGGACTGGTCGAGCACCGCGAAGACATCGTCCAGTCCTTCGAGATTGGTCGCGACGATCAGCTTCGCCCCCGAACGCGCCACCCGCATATCAAGCCGCGCGAGGCCCGCCAGCATCATCGCATCGATCCCGCGGCTGCCGGTCACGGCGCAATCGACCACCACCACATCGCCCAAAAGCGCGATCGGCCCTTCGAGCAGCACGCGCAAAGACCCCCCGTCGATCGTCCGGAACCCCGCCCCGCCAAGGTCGGCGGCGATCTGGCGGCGCAGGCCTTCCTCCGCCCCGAAGATCGCGACGCGCGCGGGCAGCCCTGCACCGTCATCGGTGAAATCGTAGGCGAAATCCTCTTGGGTGGCGGTGTTGGTCAGCATCGACTCGACTCCAACAATGTTGGAACGAGAATAGAACAAAACGCGATCAGGTCAAGTAAATCTGCGTGTTGGTTGCAGACGCCCGCCCCGCCTCCCCGCCCCGCCACCATATCATGGTGCACCATTGGTGGCCGGGCGGGGAGGCGGGGCGGACGGTATGCGCGCGGCTTGCCGCGCCACAAAATCAAGGCCTGATCTCGATCACCGTGCCGTCCGGCACGATCCGCCACAACTCCTCGATCTCGGCGTTGGAGAGCGCGATGCAGCCGTCGGTCCAGTCGCCCGGGACGCGGCCGAAGGGCAGCGAGTTGGGCTGGCCATGGAGAAAGATGTCGCCTCCCGGCGACCTCCCCTGCGCGGCCGCATAGGCGCGGTCTTCGGCGTTGGGGTAGGAGACCTTGAGGCTCAGGTGATAGGCGCTGGCCGGATTGCGCCCCTCGATCACGTAACGGCCCTCGGGTGTGCGCTCGTCACCTTCAAAACGCTTGTGGCCCTGCGGCGCATCGCCGAACTGCAAAGCCCGCCACGCCCTGACCGGCTCACCGCCCGCATAGGCGACCATCAGCCGTTCGGACTTGTCGACGATGAGATAATCGACATGCGTGAAGCGCCGCTCGGGGATGATCCGCGCCGCCTCGCGCGCAAGCGGCGATTGCGAGGAGGGCCCGCGCGCCTCGTCCGCCGGCGGCGCGGCGCAGGCGGCGACAAGCAGCAGCGGGAGAAGCGCGAGACGGGTCACGCCCGCAGGATTACCCTGCCCGACCCCGCCGGATCAATCCGCATCTCTCCAGTCCGACCCGGACCGGGACAGCCGGCCTACCCGCCGAAACCCAGCCGCGCCGCCGCTGCCAAGAGCTCCGCCTCGCGCCCCGGCGCACGCTTGGCGGTAGCGGCGGCGTAGCGTGCAACCAGTTCGGGCCCGGCCTTTTCGGGCGAGCCTGCGTCGAAGGGCGGTGCGGGGTCATATTCGAGCCCGAGCTGCACCGCCTTGGCGTATTCCTCGCCTGCAACCGCGGCCATCAGCACCAGCGCGAAATCGATCCCGGCGGTCACCCCGCCGCCGGTCACGCGGTTGCGGTCGACCACGGTGCGCGCGTGGACCGGCTCGGCCCCGAACAGCGCGAGGTGGTGGTGCCACGCCCAATGGGTGGTCGCCTTGTAACCCTTCAGCAAGCCCGCCGCGCCGAGGATCAGCGCGCCGGTGCACACGCTGGTGACCCAGGTGGCGGTGCTCCCCGCGCGGGCCAGCCACGCCATCGCCGCATCGTCGTTCATCACGTCCGCGACCCCGATCCCGCCCGGCACGCAGACGATGTCGGGCGCGGGCACCTCGGCGTAGGTCGCGGTCGGCAGAATCGCAAAGCCCGCATCGGTCGGCAGCGGATCGCGGCTCCCCGCAACATAGTGCACACTCGCCCCCGGCAGGCGCGAGAGGAACTGCGCGGGGCCGGTCATGTCGAGCTGGGTCATTCCGGCGAAGGGAAGAAAGGCAACCTGCACCGGCCGTCTCCTAGTCGACGAAGGGATCGCGCATCAGGATCGTATCGTCCCGCTCCGGCGAGGTCGAGACCAGCGCGACGGGGCATTCGATCAGTTCCTGGATGCGCTGGATGTACTTGATCGCATTGGCCGGGAGATCGGCATAGGAGCGCGCGCCCGCCGTGCTCTCGTGCCAGCCGGGCATTTCCTCATAGATCGGCTCGCACCCGGCCTGGTCGGCGGCATGGCTGGGGAGGTAGTCGTAGACCTTCCCGCGCAGGCGATAGCCGGTGCAGATGCGGACCTTCTCCAGCCCGTCGAGCACGTCGATCTTGGTGAGCGCGATGCCGGTGACGCCGCTGATCGCGCAGGACTGGCGCACCAGCACGGCATCGAACCAGCCGACGCGGCGCTTGCGCCCGGTGACAGTGCCGAACTCATGCCCCCGCTCGCCGAGGCGCTGGCCGATCTCGTCCTCGAGCTCGGTCGGGAAGGGCCCCGAGCCGACGCGGGTGGTGTAGGCCTTGACGATCCCGAGCACGAAGCCGGTCGAATTGGGGCCGAGGCCGCTGCCGCTCGCCGCCGTTCCGCTGACCGTGTTGGAGCTGGTGACAAAGGGATAGGTGCCGTGATCGACATCGAGCAGCACGCCCTGCGCGCCCTCGAACAGGATCTTCGCGCCCGCACGGCGGACCTTCTTGAGGCGCTTCCACACCGGCTGGGCAAACCTCAGCACGAAGGGGGCGATTTCGCGCAGTTCTTCCAGCAGCGCGGCGCGGTCGACCGGGGGCTGGCCGAAGCCCGCGCGCAGCGCATCGTGGTGCGCGCAGAGGCGATCGAGCTGCGGCTCCAATGTGTCGAGATGCGCCAGATCGCACACCCGGATCGCCCGCCTGCCGACCTTGTCCTCGTAGGCCGGGCCGATCCCGCGCCCCGTCGTCCCGATCTTGCCCTTGCCCGCCGCCGTCTCGCGCAGGGCGTCAAGATCGCGGTGGAGCGGCAGGATCAGCGGGCAGTTGTCGGCGATGGCGAGGTTGTCGTCGGTGATCGACACCCCCTGCCCCTCGACCTTCGCCACCTCGTCGCGCAGCGCCCAGGGATCGAGCACCACGCCATTGCCGATCACCGACAGGGTGCCCGAGACGATGCCCGAAGGCAGCAGCGAGAGCTTGTAGGTCTTGCCGTCGATCACCAGCGTGTGGCCGGCATTGTGCCCGCCCTGAAAGCGGACCACGGCATCGGCGCGGCTGGCGAGCCAGTCGACGATCTTGCCCTTGCCCTCATCGCCCCACTGGGCGCCGATCACGGTGACGTTGGCCATTGCTATCCTTCGATGCGGGGAAAACCGCGCGGGGCCTAGGCGGTTGAAGCGGGAGAGGCAAGCGGGGCGGGGCTTTCCTATTCCGCTTTCCTACACGGGCCCTGCACGGCAAGCTGCCTGTCATGCCCGCTCTTTGCTCCCCTGCCCCTGTCTTGCGCGCGTCCAGCGATGGTCTGGGGATCGGCCTCCGCCGGGGGCCAAGAATTTGCATTTATACAGTGTCTCATGTGTCTCCAACTTCAGCCTTGCGCAGCGCAGACTGAACCGCGAACCGCGCGAAGGGTTCGGCGAGGCGCTGCGTTGGGAGGTGAGAATCGCCACCCTCAAGGACCCTGCCGATGAACACCTCCGCCAAACTCGTCCTCGCCGCCGGAGCGCTCGCCGCGCTCGCCACCCCGATCCTCGCCCAGCAGCGGGGTGGCGGAGACCGCTTGCCGCGCGAATGCCGCGCCGAGATCGTCAGGCTGTGCGGCACCGACCGTGCGCAGATCCGCACCTGCCTGCTGGAGAAGGCGAGCCAGCTCTCCGAGGGGTGCCGCAGCGAGTTGCGCGCGCGGATCGAGCAGCGCGCCGGGCAGCGCGGGGGCCGTGGTGCGGGCGGCGAGGCGGCCAAGGCACCGCCGCCGCAGACGCTTTACTACGGCAAGGACAGCCTCCAGGGCATCGACCTGTGGGTGCCCGAGGGCGCGAAGAACGCCCCGCTGGTGCTGTTCGTCCACGGCGGCGGCTGGAAGCGCGGCAGCAAGAACAACGCGATGGGCCGCGCGATGCCTGCGCACATGCTCGAACAGGGCTATGCCTTCGCCTCGATCGACTACCGGCTTGTGCCCAGGAACACGGTCGAGGAGCAGGCGGGCGACGTCGCCGCCGCCCTCGCCTATGTGCTGAAGCGCGCGGGCAGCCTCGGGATCGACCGCAGCCGCGTGGTGCTGACCGGGCACTCGGCGGGCGCGCATCTGGTGGCGCTGGTGGGAACCGACGAGCGTTACCTCAAGAAGGTCGGCCTCAGCTTCGCCGACATCGACGGGGTGATGCCCAATGACGGCGCGGCCTATGACGTGGCGAGCCAGTTCACCATGGCCGGGCCGAAGATGAAGGCAACCTACGAACAGGCCTTCGGCACCGATCCGGCGCGGCAGGCGGCGCTCTCCCCGATGCGGCAGGCCGCCGCGCCCAATGCGCCCGCCTTCCTGCTGCTCCACGTCCAGCGCCGCGACGCAGTCGACCAGTCGAAGCGCCTCGCCGAGGCGCTGAAGGCGGGCGGCACCGCGGTCGAGGTTGCGGGCTTCCCCGGCGAGGGCCTGCGCGGCCACATGGAGATCAACCGCAAGCTCGGCCAGCCCGACTACCCGGCGACCCCGGTGATGGACGCGTGGCTGCGGAAGGTGCTGGGGTGAGGCCTGGCGCGCCCTTGTCCCCCTCCCGCCTGCGGGAGGGGCTAGGGGTGGGGCGCGGCCCGCAGGGCCGCGCTCGGACAAGAGGCGCGGTGGGGCGCGGCCCGGAGGGTCGCGCTTGGACAAAAGACGCGGTGGGGCGTGGCCCGACGGGCCGCGCTCTCTCAGTCCCCGTTCGGGTCCTTGTTGCACGATGCCTTGGAGAAGCGCACCCACTCCACGGCAACGCCCTCGGGATCGGTGCGGTCCGGTGCCCCTCCGGTGGTCACGACGGTGAGGCAGCGGTCCTCGCGCCGGAAGGTCATGTCGCAATAGCCGACGCCCGTGCCCGAGCAGTTGCCGATCTCGGGGAAGTCGGAACAGGCGGCCTCGCCCGCCCCTCCGCCTATGCACGGCCCTTCGAGCGGCGACCAGCCGAGGCTGAGGATCACCGCGCGCGCATCGGAGTAGGTCATGTCCTCGAGCCGCAGCCCCTTGGAGTCGCCATCGGGGAAGAGGTTGCCATTGTAGCTCTCGGCCATGCGGCAGGCCTCGGCATCGCCCTTGTCACATTGGTCATAGTAGCAGACCTTGGCGTTGTCGTAGCCGCCGTAGTCGTCTCCCCCGCAGTCGACCCGCACGGCGGCAGAGGAGGGCGCGGGCACGGGCGTCGGAGCCGGTGCCACAGCGACCGTCTCGGTGGGCGGCGCATCGGGGGCGCGTTCGTCGGCGCCGGAGCAGGCCGCCAGAAGCAGGGCAAGGAGGATGGCGCCGAACCGCATGGCTCATCCTACCACAGCAAAATCAGAGCGCTACCGGGTCATCCCCCGCAAGCACATAGCCGCAGCCCAGCGCCGCAGGGTCCTCGCCCTCGGCAAGCTGGGCGATGGTGCGCCAGCCTTCGAACCGCAGCGCCGCCGCCGCGGCGCGGTCGTGGCCGAGGGGGAGGTAGCAGCAGCGCACCGCCTCGGGCTGCGGGACGATGTCGGCGAGGCGATCGAGGTAGAGCGTGAAGCCGGTCGCGGGCTCCTCGCTGCCGGCGATGCGGTAGGTCCCGCCCCGCCCGGCCGCGCGGCGCAGGCCCTCGGCATAGACGGTGAAGCCGAACCACGACTGGTACTCGAAGCCGTGGCGCTCGGTCGGGTCGAGGGTGATGGTGGCGGCGTCGCCCACCGCGGCGGCGATCGCCTCGAGCCCGTCGAGCCGGGACTTGAGCGCCCCGCCCGCGTCGACCGTGCGAAGCGCAGCGAGCGCGCTCTCGAGGGGCCCGGTGGCGTAGAGCAGCGGCAGGTAGGCAGCACCCCCCGCGGCCTTGAGCCCGCCTGCGTCCTTGGTGTCGAGCTCGCGGCGGACAGCCTCGATCTGGTCGCCCGCCAACGGGAACGCCTTGGCGGCGAGGGTGTCGACAAGGTCGGGGAGCGTGAAGTCGACCGCGATGCCGGTAAGCCCCGCCGCCTTCAGCGCTTCGACCGCGAGCATCACCACCTCGCCCGCGGCCGCCACGCTGTCGGCGCCGATCAGCTCGGCCCCGAGCTGCAGGCGCTCGCGCGCGGGATCGAGCTGGCTTGCCTTGATGAGAACCGTGTCGCCGCAATAGGCGAGCCGCAGTGGGCGTGGGACCGAGGCAAGGCTGGTCGCGGCGATGCGGCCGACCTGCGGGGTGATGTCGGAGCGCAGCGCCAGGGTGCGCAAGCTGGCGGGATCGACGAAGCGGAACATGGCGCTCGTCTCGCCCACCGTGACCCCCGCCATGCGCCCGGCCAGCGATGCCTCGAACTCGAGCAGCGGCGGGCGCACGCGGTCATAGCCGTGCGCGCCCAGCACATCGAGACAGGCGCGCATCGCGGCAGTGATCCGCGCGGCCTCTGCGGGCAGGCGGTCCTCGAGGCCTTCGGGGAGGAGGTCGTTGGGCTTGGTCATGTTGCAATGCCCCTACCCAAATCGTCATCCCGGCGAAAGCCGGGATCGCTGGCGATGGGCTTGGAGCCGAGCGTCGAGCGGTCCCGGATCAAGTCCGGGATGACGGAGTTGGGCAGAAGATCAGAACGACAAGGCCTTGACCAGCTTCACGCCTTCGAGCTTCTCGGCCTCGGCCACGACGTCGGCGGGCAGCGCCTCGTCAAGGCTGAGGAGCAGCACCGCTTCCCCGCCTGCCTCGCGGCGGCCGAGGTTGAAGGTGCCGATGTTGATGCCCCGCGCCCCCAGCAGCGTCCCGATGCGGCCGATGAAGCCCGGCTTGTCGTCGTTGACGATGTAGAGCATGTGGCCCGACAGCTCGGCCTCGATCCCGATGCCGAAGATCTCGACGAGACGCGGCGCCTCGGTGCCGAACAGCGTGCCGGCGACCGAACGCGGGCCCTGCGCGGTCTCGACCGTCACGCGCACCAGCGTGTTGAACGCCCCGTCGCGGTCATGCCGGATCTCGCTCACATCAAGGCCCCGCTCCTTGGCGAGGAACGGCGCGTTGACCATGTTCACCGTGTCCGAATAGCGGCGCATGAAGCCCGCGAGCACCGCAGCGGTGATCGGCTTGCCGTTGAGTTCGGCCGCCGCGCCCTCGCGCTCGATCCCGATCTGGGTGAGGTTGCCGTGAGCGAGCTGGCCCACGAGGCTGCCGAGCTTCTCGGCCAATGCCATGTAGGGCTTCAGCTTCGGGGCTTCCTCGGCGGAGAGCGAGGGCACGTTGAGCGCATTGGTGACGCCGCCGTTGACGAGGTAGTCGGCCATTTGCTCGGCGACCTGCAGCGCGACATTGACCTGCGCTTCGGTCGTGCTTGCGCCCAAGTGCGGGGTGCAGATGAAGTTGGGTACGCCGAACAGCGGGTGGTCGGCGGCGGGCGGCTCTGTCTCGAACACGTCGAGCGCGGCGCCTGCGACCTGACCGCTCTCGAGGCACTCCTTCAGCGCCGCCTCGTCGATCAACCCGCCGCGCGCGCAGTTGATGATGCGGATGCCCTTCTTGGCATTCTCGAGCCGCTCGCGGCTGAGGATGTTGCGGGTCTCGTCCGTGAGCGGCGTGTGCAGCGTGACGAAGTCTGCGCGCGACAGCAGCGTGTCGAGATCGACCTTTTCGATGCCGAGTTCGATCGCGCGGTCCTCGGTCAGGAAGGGATCATAGGCGATCACCTTCATGCGCAAGCCGAGCGCGCGGCTGGCGACGATCGAGCCGATGTTCCCTGCGCCGATCAGGCCGAGGGTCTTGCCGGTGACCTCGACGCCCATGAACCCGCTCTTGGGCCACTTGCCGGCCTGGGTCTGGGCATTGGCTTCGGGAAGCTGGCGGGCAAGCGCGAACATCAGCGCGATGGCGTGTTCGGCGGTGGTGATCGAGTTGCCGAAGGGGGTGTTCATCACCACCACGCCCTTGCCGCTGGCGTAGGGGATATCGACGTTGTCGACCCCGATCCCGGCGCGGCCGATGACCTTCAGATTGGTCGCGGCATCGAGGATCGCCTTGGTCACCTTGGTCGAGGAACGGATCGCGAGGCCGTCATATTCGCCGATGCGGGCGGCGAGCTGTTCGGGCGTCTCGCCGGTGATCACGTCGACATCGCAGCCGCGCTCTTCGAAAATGCGCGCGGCGTTGGGGTCCATCTTGTCGGAAATGAGAACTTTGGGCTTGGTCATGGGAAATACCTTCCACTCGTCATCCCGGGCTTGACCCGGGATCGCGCGCAAAACGCGCTGGGTAATAGGGGAGAGCGGCCCCGGATCAGGTCCGGGGCGACGCGAATTGCAAGGCCTCAGCCGTTCTTGACCTTCTCGTAGGCCCACTCGATCCACGGCAGCAGGCGCTTGATGTCCTCCTGCTCGACGGTCGAGCCGCACCAGATGCGCAAGGAAGGCGGCGCGTCGCGGTAGCCGTTGAAGTCATAGCCGACGGCCCGTTCTTCGAGCAGCTTGACGATCTTCTTGGGCACGGCGGCGCGGTCTTCTGCCGAGAGGCTTTCGTACCAGTCGCCCTGGAAGACCATGCACACGCCGGTGTTGGTCTGGAGCGCGGGGTCAGTGGCCATGTTGCGCAGCCACGGGGTGACCTCGATCCAGTCCTTGACGATCTGCGCATTCGCATCGGCGCGCGCGATCAGCGCCTTGCGGCCGCCGATGGACTTCGCCCATTCGAGCGAGGCGATGTAATCCTCGGTCGCCAGCATCGACGGGGTGTTGATCGTCTCGCCCTCGAAGATGCCGCGGTTGAGCTTGTCGCCCTTCTTCATGCGGAACAGCTTGGGCAGCGGCCAGGCGGGGTTGTAGCTTTCGATCCGCTCGACCGCCTTGGGGCTGAGGATCAGCATCCCGTGCTGCGCTTCCGAGCCCAAAACCTTCTGCCACGAATAGGTGGTGGCATCGAGCTTGGCCCAGTCCATCTCCATCGCGAAGATCGCGCTGGTGGCGTCATTGATGGTCACGCCCTCGCGCCCAGCTTCGAGCCAGTCGGTATTGGGGATCTTGGCGCCCGAGGTCGTGCCGTTCCAGGTGAACACCACGTCGTTCCTCTGCGGGATGGTGGTGAGATCGGGGATCTCGCCATAGTCGGCGGTCAGCACCTGGAGATTGGGCAGCTTGAGCTGCTTGACCGCGTCCTGGATCCAGACATTGCCGAAACTCTCCCACGCCGCGACCGTCACCGGGCGCGCGGGATCGAGCATCGACCACATGGCGGCCTCGATAGCGCCGGTGTCCGAGGCGGGCATGATTCCGATCAGGTAATCGTCGGGGATGCCGAGCAGTTCGCGCGACAGGTCGAGCGCATACTTCAGCCGCGCCTTGCCGAGGCTCGAGCGGTGCGAGCGGCCAAGCGATTCGGTCTTGAGTTTGTCCAGCGACCAGCCGGGGAATTTCGCCGTGGGGCCCGAGGAAAAGAAGGGGCGCTCAGGCTTCAGCGAAGGCTCATGCGCGAGCCCGCGAACGTAGTCAGTCATGTATTCTCTCCTTGCAGAGAGCACGCGCGGCGTTGGGACCGCGTGGCCCGGGGGCGGCTTTAGTGGCGGCGCGTGACAAGTCAATGAAGAAAGGCCCGGGGGCTGAACCTAGCCCTCGCAATATCCGCCAGCCTCGCCTAATGGGGCCGCGCCATGGATATCTCGAACCTGCGCATTGCCCTGTTCAGCGGCAACTACAACTACACCCGCGACGGGGCCAACCAGGCCCTCAACCGGCTCGTCGGCTCGCTGCTCGAAAAGGGTGCGAAGGTGCGGGTCTATTCGCCCAAGGTCGCCAATCCCGATTTCGCGCCGACCGGCGATCTGGTCGGCGTGCCCAATGTGCCGATGCCGGTGAAAGGCCGCGGCGAGTATCGCGTGCCCACGCATCTCGGCGCGGCGGTGAAGCGCGATCTGGAGGCGTTCAATCCCGATATCGTCCACCTCTCCTCGCCCGATCCTGCCGCCCACGGTGCGCTGCGCTGGGCGCGCGCGCGCGGCCTGCCGGTGCTCGCCAGCGTTCACACCCGCTTCGAGACCTATCCGCGCTATTACAACATGGCCTTCCTCGAGCCGGCGATCATCAAGGGCCTGAAGCGCTTCTACAACCGCTGCGACGCGCTGGTGGCGCCCTCGCAATCGATGATCGACGAGCTGCTGGCGATGGGGATGCACACCCGCATCGGGCTGTGGAGCCGGGGCGTCGACCGCACGATCTTCTCCAGCGCCCGGCGCGATCCCGAATGGCGCCGCTCGCTGGGCCTTGCGGATAACGACGTCGCGATCGTCTTCCTCGGGCGGCTGGTGATGGAGAAAGGCCTCGATGTCTTTGCCGAAACCGTCCAGCATCTGCGCTCCGCCGACGCACCGCACAAGGTGCTGGTGATCGGCGACGGCCCGGCGCGCGGGTGGTTCGAGGCGAACCTGCCCGGCGGGATCTTCGCCGGCTTCAAGACGGGTGAGGCGCTCGGTCAGGCGCTCGCGAGCGGCGATGTGTTCTTCAACCCCAGCGTCACCGAAACCTTCGGCAACGTCACCTTGGAAGCGATGGCGAGTGGCCTTCCGGTGGTCGCCGCCGGGGCGACCGGCAGCGCGAGCCTCGTCGCGGATGGGGTGACCGGGCGGCTGGTCGCGCCCTCGGGCGACAAGCACACCGACGCGGCCGCCTTCGCCGCCGCCCTCGCGCCCTATTGCAGCGACCCGGCGCTGCGGGCCGCGCACGGCTCGGCCGGCGAAACGCGCGCCTGCGACTATTCGTGGGACGCGATCAACGCCGTGGTTGCCGAGACCTACGTCCAGCTGGTCGAGGAACGGCGCAAGGGTCGCTGAATTACCGCAGCACGCCCTTCGCGGCCATCGTCCGGGCGTAGACCAGCAGGAACAGCGTCACCACCCAGATCGCGACGTCGAGCACGGGAGCCTGCATCGCGGCAGGAACGTCGAGGATCACGTAATTCCCCAGCGTCGTGCCGATCAGGCCGACCAGCGCAACGGCCATCGCCGAGGCCGCCCACTTCGAACGCGCCAGCAGCAGTACCGATCCGGCAAAGGCTCCCCACACGCCCAGCGCCCAGAAGGCGCTGATCCACGCCGGATAGGCGTTCATGAAGGCGATCTGTTCGCCATTGAGCCCCATCTGCTCAAGCATTCCGAGCTTGGTGGTCAGATAGCTGATGATCCCTACTGCGTTGAACAGCAGCGTCACCACGCCGATCACCCACAGGTGCCACGGCGTGGCTGCGCGGCTTGCGGTCAAATCCGTCATGGGCTTTCCCTCCCCCATCCGACGCGACCCGGACAGGGGAGAGGATATGCCCTTATTGCACGCGCTGCAACAGCGCATGCCGTAACGTCAGAGGCGCTCGATGCGCTTGGCCATCTCGTCGATCATGTCGACGATTTCGTTGATGGTGCGCTCGTCGAGCTTGCCCGCCCGCGCGCGGTTCTTGAGCACGCTCCCGAGGTTGCCCATCGCGCGGAACAGATCGTGCGAGCGGACCGTGGTGGTGCGCTCCCCGTGCCGGCCGAGGCGGTGAAGCAGCGCCTTGACCTCGTCCTGGCGGTCTTCGAGTTCGGCAAGGCCCTGCGCGGTGGCGGTGAAGGGCTTCTTCGCGCCTTCGGCCTCGGCCTCCGCGATGGCGCCTTCATCCTCGAGCAGCTGGAGCGTCGGATAGACCGCGCCGGGGCTAGGGGCGTAGCCGCCGCCGGTCATCTCCTCGATCGCCTTGATCAGTTCGTAGCCGTGCGAGGGGTTCTCGGCGATCAGCGCCAGCAGCGCGAGGCGCAGTTCGCCCTGGCCGAACATCCGCCCGCGGCGGCCGCGCCGGCCGCGCTCTTCACCCTCGCCCTCGCCGCGTTCGGCCGCGTCCTCGCCGCCGAACGGGCCATCCTCGCGCCAGCGCGCGCGGGCCCTGAAGCCGGGGCCGGCGAAGTTCATGTTTCCGGCGTTCTGCATCGCCATCATCGCCATTGTCTCGGCGAATTTCTCCCAGCCGCCGCCGCGGCCATACCGGTTCCAGGTCATGTGCATTCCTCCTCGGATATATCTGCGATACGCCTAAGATATATCGCAGACCTATCTTTGCAAGATGTCGCACCGGCAGCGGTTTCCTTTTCCGCCGACCGGCCTATCACGTCCGACCAATGGCTGACCTGTTCGGACAAGACGCTCCCGAGGACCCGCGCAGCGATGCGCCCGCTGCCGACGCGCCGCTCGCCGACCGGCTGCGGCCGCAGACCCTCGCCGAGGTGGTAGGGCAGGAACACCTCACCGGCCCCGAGGGCGCGATCGGGCGGATGGTGGCGGCAGGCCGCCTGTCGAGCATGATTCTGTGGGGGCCGCCGGGCACGGGCAAGACGAGCATCGCCCGCTTGCTCGCCGATGCCGTGGGGATGCGCTATGCCGCGATCAGCGCGGTGTTCTCGGGCGTCTCCGACTTGAAGCAAGCCTTCGCCGAGGCCGAGAAGATGGCCAAGGCCGGCCGCAAGACCCTGCTCTTCGTGGACGAGATCCACCGCTTCAACCGCGCCCAGCAGGACGGCTTCCTGCCCTTTGTCGAGCGCGGGGTGGTGACGCTGGTGGGCGCAACCACCGAAAACCCGAGCTTTGCCTTGAACGCGGCGCTTCTGAGCCGCGCGCAGGTGCTGGTGCTGAACCGGCTGGATGAGGCCGCGCTGGCGGCGTTGCTGGAGAAGGCCGAGGCTTTGGAAGGTCCCCTCCCACTCACCCCCGAGGCGCGCTCCGCGCTGATCGCGCAGGCCGATGGCGACGGGCGCTTTCTGCTGGGTCAGGCGGAGACGCTATATGCAGCAGGGCTTGAGGGGGCCCTCGACCCTGCGGGTCTCGGGCAATTCCTCCAGCGCCGGGTCGCGGTCTACGACAAGGACCGCGACGGGCATTACAACCTCATCTCCGCGCTGCACAAATCGGTGCGCGGGAGCGATCCGCAGGCGGCGCTCTACTGGCTGGCGCGGATGCTGGTGGCAGGCGAGGAGCCGCTGTTCCTCGCCCGGCGGCTGGTGCGCATGGCGGTGGAGGATATCGGCATGGCCGACCCGCAAGCGCTCCCCCAATGCATGGCGGCAATGGAGGCCTACCGCTTCCTCGGCAGCCCCGAGGGCGAGCTCGCGCTGGTGCAGGCCTGCCTCTACCTCGCCACCGCGCCCAAATCGAACGCGGCCTATCTCGCGCAGAAAGCGGCATGGAAGGCGGCGAAGGACACCGGCAGCCTGATGCCGCCGATGAACATCGTCAACCCGGCGACCGGGCTGATGGAAAGCCTCGGCTACGGCAAGGGCTACACCTATGATCACGATACGCCCGAGGGCTTTTCGGGCGACAATTACTGGCCCGAGGAAATGGAGCGGCAGGAGTTCTACACCCCGGTGGAACGCGGGTTCGAGCGCGAGGTGAGGAAGCGGCTCGACTATTGGGACAAGCTGCGGAGGGAACGGGGATGAGCGGAGCGCTGGACAGCTGGGAAGCCGCGCGCGATTTTGCGCTGAGCCTGCCGGGGACCGAACTTGCCAGGAGCTACGGGAAGCCGGCGGTGAAGGTGGCGGCAAACGGCCGCGCGATCCTCGGCACGGGGCGCGAGACGGGCACCTCCTTCGTGCTCCACATCGATATCGCCACCGCCGAGATGCTGATGGCGACGGGCCCCGAGACCTTCTGGCAGACAGCGCACTACGAAGGCCACGGCGCGGTGCTGGTGCGCTTCGACAGCCCTGAACCCCAGCGGGTGCGCGACACGATCCGGGCCGCGCACGAACAGGCGGCGGCAATGAAGCCGGTGGCGGGGCGCAAGCGGTGATCGGCCGCTTCGCGCAATTCCTCGCGGTTGACTGGTCGGGCGCGAAAGGTCCGCGCCAGAAGGGGATCGCCGTCGCGCTCGCCAGCGCGGAAGGAGGCCCCCCGGCCCTGCTCGCCCCGCCCGATCCGCGCGGCTGGGCGAGAGCCGAGGTGCTGGCGCTGCTCGCGGGGCTGAAGGTGCCGACGCTCGTCGGGCTCGATCTCGGGATCTCGCTGCCCCATGCCGATGCGGGCGCCTTCTTCCCCGGGTGGGACGCCTCGCCGCCCGATGCGAAGGGATTGTGGGCGCTGATCGATGCCCTCTGCGCCGCCGACCCGCACCTCGAGGCGGGCGGCTTCCTTGCCCATCCCGAGGCCGCGCGCTATTTCCGGCATGGCGCGGGGGCGACGGGGGACCGCTTCCTCCTCCCCGGCGCGGCCACCCGCGAGGGCCGATTCCGCATCGCCGAGCACGCCCAGCGCGCGCAAGGGGTCAGGCCGGTGAGCAATTTCAACCTCGTGGGCGCAGCGCAAGTCGGCAAGTCGAGCCTGACGGGGATGCGAATGCTCCACCGCTTGCGGGGGCGCGTGCCGGTGTGGCCGGTCGATCCCCTGCCGGACGAGGGCTCGGTCATCACCGAGATCTACACCTCTATGGCCGCCCGCCTCGGCGGGATGAGGGGCACGGCGACCAAGCTGCGCAGCTTCGAAGGCTTGAACGATGCCCTCGGCGCGCTCGGCTCGCCCCCGGTGAGCGGCGCGGGGAGCATCGACGACCATTCCGCCGACGCCCTCCTGACCGCCGCCTGGCTGCGCCGGGTGCACACGACGCGCGGCCTGTGGCACCCCGGCGGCCTGACCCCGGAGGTGGCCCGCACCGAAGGGTGGACTTTCGGCGCGGTCTAGGATTATGGGCGAGGCACGGGAAGCCGGCTTAGCTCAGATGGTAGAGCACCTGATTTGTAATCAGGGGGCCGCGGGTTCGATCCCTGCAGCCGGCACCACCTTCTGCGGGACGTCACAGAAGCTTGGACAAAATCCAAGATGCTTGGACAGTCGTGGCGCTGCTCGAACCCCCTTCAGAAATATCAAATCTTTGTAAAATAAGCAAATTAATACCGCTACGGCCTGCATCTGCCAAACGTGATCCTACTTTCTTAAAGGGCCTGAATTTTCGAGGCCGAAGTCACTTAAGGCGCCGGCCACCCAAAGCCGAAGCGGCCAACGTCGAAGGTGGCGTGGAGGTGAGCGAGGTCTTCCTCCCAGTGTTCAATCGCCACGCTGTAGTCCGCGCTTCGGCGCTTGGCTGATTTCACGGCGGCAGCGATGCTTTCTGCCATCTTCTGGAGGCGCTTCGGGGTGCCGCGATCACCCCATGATTCCATGTATTCAGGTCCGTTGACCGGCGGGAGCTGGCCTTCGAAGACGCGGGCAAGTACCCCCTTCGTCCGGCAGCGCAGTTCATAGCTGGCGGCCTCGTCGGGATCCTGGAAACGCCCCGGCGGCTGACATAGTAAACGAGCAGAACCTTGAAATCGGCGCGTCCGCTTTCGATGTCGTCGAAGAGGGCCTGAAGTGCTGGCCGTCCTTTGATGTTCAGCCCGCTCTTGCCCTCGTCCGCATAGGTCTTGACGATCTCAAGCCCACGCTTTTGCGCATCGATGGCAATCGTCGCGGCCTGATTACCGTTTGAGTACTGCTGATGCTCGGTCGACATGCGGACGTACTGCGCCGCCCGGATCATCGAGGGCGGCTTGGGCTCTTCATCATTGTCGTCCGTCCATCGAATGACCATGCGATACCTCGAGCGCGGAATGCGAAATGCGCTTCGGTCCTCTGCGCTACACGAGAAAGCAGGGAAAAATGGTTCCTATTAGCGGAAGCAAACTTCGCGGACCGCCCACGGACCTGTCCGATGCGATCCTGGCCCATATGATCGGTGCAGCCCTAAAGGCAGAACTCGGAGGAACGCGCCAAGTAACCAAGACCGTGATGCGCTGGACGCATGTCAGCGACCACACCGCGCGATCTTGGCTCAACGGACAAACGAGCCCGAGCAGCCTGCATCTGCTCGAACTTGCTACCTAGCCGGAGAACGTGATGGCGGCGATCCTTAGGGCGACCGGGCACAGCGGGCTACAGATTGCTCACGATCTGGCAGCCGTGGAGCAATTGCTCGAAACCAGCTTGGTCAGAATCCGCGCGCTCCGTAGTTCGAGCTGAGCATGACTGCTCGCCTAAGTACGCCGAATTGCAGCGGCAGTTGCCGACCCAGATCCGGTCACTCCCTGCCGCCGAACTCAATGTCTGATTGCGTCAGATGCTACCACTCGGCTTTTTGGATTCGAATCACCGCCACGAATGACCATTCGTCGGTGATGGGGTGGACACCCCCGATGGCATCAATGTGCCATCGTGAAGGTGTTGATCACCACTAGCGGGAGGTGCAATCTTCGGCAAAGTAATGATTGCCAAAAACATGATTTCGCGAGATTATCGGGATGCAAAATATAGCTGATTCCGAATTATTTTGAAGTGCTGTAAGGGCGAAGCCCGTGTCGGTGGTATGGAGCGGACTGGGGGCAGCTGAGCAAACGGGGGAGCTATGCGCGGAGCCTTGATACTGGGTGGAGTGTTGCTAGGTACTGCGATACCGACTGTGGCGCAGTCTGATGACAATGTCCGGATCGATTATGCCCTGCCCGCGGTCAATGTCACCGCTGGGGTCGCGCAGCGGATCACCAGTTGTCCAGCGAGTGCCGAGGTACAGGCCGGCCTGCTGGAGGGCGATGACGGTCTGCGCATCGGCTTCGCCTACAAGGTAGCGATCGCAGGCAAGCAAAGGCCGCGCCGCCTTGTGCGCCTCGACACTGAGAGCGGCTTTCTCGTCGACCGTGAGACTAAGGTCCAGTTCAATGACGATTGGTTTCTGAAGGGCTTTAACGGCAAGAGCACCGGCCAAGGTGGTCCTCTGCTGGTTTCGCTGATCAAGGCGGGAGCGGCCATCGTCGCGATGAGTGCCAACCCCATTATTGGTGCCGGAGTCGCGGCCGCTGGCGCCAAGCCGCTCACCGAAGGGCCGGATCGCCCGGTCAAACAGCCGCACTACTATGCCACCAACTGGTATCTTGAGTGCCAGCCCGAAGTCGTCGCGAAACTCGCCGAGCTTGATGGGCGGCGCAAAGATGTGGCGACGCTTGAAGCGCGAATCATTGCCGGCGATGCGACGACGACCACCCAAGAGCTATTGACGGTGCGCCGCGGTCAGGTCGGCGATCTCGAAGCGGCGCTCACCGTCAATGCGACGCTCAAGGGCGGGCTGCTTGCCACCATCGATGCCAATGGCGCTCCGGTCAACCTCACTGGACAGATCCCGGCACCCGACATTTCGCGGTGGTTCCGACTGCGGTCGGTCAGGAAAGAGGTAAAGACCGAGGCCGATGCAGTCACGCAAGCGGAGCCAACGATCGATGATATGCTCAAGGGCCGCAATCCGCGTATTCCCGGCGTGTTTGGCTATCAAGTTAAAATCGCGCCCGACGAGACCTTGGCGAAATGGTTCGGCTGCGATCCCAAGGCGGCTGACGCCAAGACCTGTGCGGCGGCCGTGCTCGATGCCGAACCCCTGAACACGCGCGACCTCAACTACCTTCGCCCGATCCCGGCGTCGGTCAAGCTCTGGCCCAATCCCCAGTACTGTGCTGTCGGCACTGTCTGCGCCGCCGACGAAAGCTGGATTGAGGCCAAGGACGCGACCGGCAGCGGTGAGGTCAAATTACCGCAATTGTCACGGCTCTTCACGATGCGGACCGGCGGCAGCATCTTCGGAGGCCGGACTGTGGGCGCCGAGTTCGGGTCGTTCGGCGAGCCGACGATGCTCCAGTACAATATCGGCAGCGCGTCGAAGGACGTGGCCAGCGTGATCGACGCGAGTGTCGCTGGCGCGACAACGATCCGCGATGCGCCGGGTGCCGCAACTAAGCGCAAGCTCGACGAACTCAAAAATGCGCGCGACCTCCAAGACCTGCTCGACGAGCTCGAAAAGGAAGCGAGCTGAGCAGGCGCGTGCCAGGACGACTACGTCATCACAGGGAATGAATTCATCGATAGATTCACGCAAACAGCATTTGGGGCGTCATGGCAGAACTCGAGGAAAAGCATCTCAAGTCGATCATCGAGAAAGTCGGCAAAGGCGATGACGAACTCACCCACGAGCTGACCGAGAAACTGTCGGGTTCGCATCTCCCTGCGTTTCGACGCCAAGTCTATTCGATCATTTCCGACAGCTCGCTCCCGCTGGTTGACGACAATGACGACGTCCATCCCGATGTCGCCGCCGCAGCAGAATCGATTATTAAGGCAATCGGCAGGCCGGTCTTCATCATCGCCGACAATAAGGTCACCGAACAGTTCTCTGGCCCCGACAGTTCGGATACCCAGACCTGGGTCGCGCGCATCGCCGAAGCTCGCGAGCGCATCGACCGGCTGATCCCGGCTGTGGGCCGGATCGAGGTCACCAACCATCCTGATTTCAGCTGGGTCGGCACCGGCTGGCTGATCGACAGCGATATCATTGTCACCAACCGCCATGTCGCGGTCGAATTCGGACGCCGCGACAATGCCCGTTTCGTGTTCCGCACCGGGCTCAACAATGCGCCGATGGTTTCACGCATCGATTTCCTCGAGGAATTTCAGCGGTCGGCCGCTGCCGAATTCTCGCTGTTCGAAATTCTTTGGATCGCGCCCACCGATGGTCCCGACGTCGCATTCCTGCGCGTCATGCGTCAGGCTGGTCAGCCGGCCCTCGCCCGGCCCGTCGTACTCGCTAGCACGATCAACGGCGATGATTATGTCGCGACCATTGGCTACCCCGCCCGCGACTCTAGGGTTCCCGATCAGGAGCTGGTCAAGAAGCTGTTCGGCGATGTCTATGACAAAAAGCGGCTGGCCCCCGGCATCATCCTCGCCAATGGTGAGATGGAGCTCGAACACGACTGTTCGACGCTTGGCGGCAATTCAGGATCGCTGATCATGAGCTTGCAGACGGGCGAAGCGATCGCGTTGCATTTCGCCGGACTGTTCAAGGAGGCCAATTACGCCGTCCCAGCACCAAGGCTCAAGGCATTGCTCGCCGATGCTCGTCGCGGGCTGCTCGACAAACCGCCACGGATCGATACCAGCCCTGCGCCCTTGCCTAGGGTGGCCCCAGCGGCGCAGTTCGTCGCCGCTGGAAATGCGACGACGATGCGCCTGACGGTCTCGGTGCCGCTTGAGATCTCGGTGCGGATCGCCGGTGACATGACCAGCGGCTTCGCAGTTGCGGCCGGTCAGACCGGGGCCACCCCGCCAATCGCTGACGGAATCGATGCTGCCGTAGCGCTCGCTGTGGCCGAACTGGCAGGGGAACGCGATGTGCTCGACGTTCGGCGCGGATACCGCTTTCGGGGTGGCTGGATCACCGACGAAGAGGTAGTGGTCGTCGAGTTGCGCGAGAAGAGATCGCTAGATTCGTTGGCTGCCGACGGGACACGCCCGATCCCGTCGAGCTATCTTGGCATTGGTGTCGATGTCCGAACGGCACCCCTCACCGATCAGCTGGCTGCGCTCGGCATCGAGGAGCCGTTCGCCGAATCGCGCGCCCGGCCCGGCCAGTATCGCGAGCCGCCCAACCTCTCGCTCGATCGCGTCAATGCACCGATGAAGGCGATTTTCCACGTCAGTCCGGATTCAGGCTTTCCCAATCTGAAGGCGTTCATTTCTCGCGTGAAGTCGAAGCTGACCGCGACAATGTACGAATGGGAGCCCAATCACATTAGCGACGCCATTGCGACCGCGATGAGCGGCAATGGCAAGTCGCTGAAGATGGTCACGCAGAAGAAAGGTACGAAGCGCGCGATCCAAGTTATGAAGACGCGCCTTGGCACCAAGTTCAAGCATGTCTGGGCGTCAACCGGTTCTGGCGGGATCGTGCCGAGCGCTTACCATATCAAGGTCGCGTCGCGGGACGGCGAGGAATTCTGGCTGTCGAGCGGCAATTGGAAGAATTCGAACCAGGCCGATATCGATCCGGCGGGTGAACATTCGACCGATTCCGCGGCACTGATGCATCATAATCGCGAATGGCACGCTATCATCGCCCATCCCGAACTGGCTCGGACATTCCAGAAGTTTATCGAGTGGGATTTCGACGAGGCGAAACGAGTGTCCGTCGTTGAGGCTTTGGAAGTCGAACTCCCGGATCTATTCGTGCCCGAGGTGGCATTCTTCGAGGAAACACGGCGCCGGCCTGCCAAATATTTCGCGCCGCTCGTGCTGAACAGGTCGCTCGACATTCAACCTTTGCTCACGCCGGACCGGGACACGCGCGGCAACCGTCTGTTCATGGTGCATGCCACAAAATTGGTGCGGGACGCCGAGGACAGCGTCCTGCTCCAGAACCAGTCGTTTAACATGCTCACTGAGAATGTCGACGAATTCGACACCTTCTTTGCGGCGCTGCGGGACCGGCAGAAAGCCGGCCTGGACGTACGCATCATCTTCCGGGACGGTCGCGAGTTCGGCGCGGAGAGCGGCCGCAAGCAGCAGCCGTTGCTTGAACGCCTAAAGGCATTCGGGTTCGACATGGACCGGGTAAAACTGCAGCTTCGTTGCCATACCAAGGGCATCATCGTAGATGGCAAGACCGTTCTGTTCGGTAGCCATAATCTAACCAACGAAGGCGCGCTCTATAATCGCGACGCCAGCCTCATCGTCTATGATCCCGAGGTCGCCCGCTATTTTGCCGAGATATTCGAACATGACTGGACCAATCTCGCACAGCAGCGCGCCGAGGAAGTCGTCGGCGGTATCCGCATCGCGCAGCCCGGCGAGCCAACCCCGCCCGGCTATCGTCGGATTTCCGGCGCAGAGCTGGCCGAAGCGCTTTGATAAGTCGAACTAAACCAATTGAGCGATAGCCACACTTTGTGCCCATATCATTGGGCGTCGGCGTTTCGAATCGCCAGGCCTGCCGGTGAAGTCCCTACGGTCAACGCCCACAAATCGACGATGGCCCCCACGGAAGGCTGGACCGTCGGCTTTTGACGGAAGCCGTCGTTCGTGTGGCGAGCCTAAAGCGACTGCAAAGTCCCAAAACCCATCATTGCGATCCACTGGCAAGCAGGTCCGCTAAGGATAATCGATAGGCGATCCACCAAGACCGCATTGAGGGTGCAAAATTGAAGAGCGACAGTTACGACTGTGACCCCGGTCGGCCGCCGATCGGCATGACTCTCGGAGTTGCTTGATGGACTATCCGTGCTGTTCTGACCTATCCGACGGATAATTCAGCTTGTTTTGACTTTTGTCCAAGCATCTTGGACACAGCCCACCCACAAACCATTTGATCTTGCTCGAGCCTGTCCAAGCTTCAGCTGCGTCCCACACCTTCTGCGGGACACCGCGGAGGCCTGAGGCACCGGCCGACCAAGGTTTCATGGTGCGGACCGGCGTCTGGCAAGGGCAATACCGGCGAGATTCTGCCCACGCGGCACCCATTTGACGCGTCGGGGCCGCCCCTGCGCCGCGCGCTCCAAGTATGTCGCAAGGTGGCCCGCAGCGGAAGCTGATCCGGGACGAACCATGCAATTTGCCTGCTGGACGACTTCGAGAGAGTCGCCGATCAGATCAAATTCAGGCTCGCCAGACGATTGCGCGACCTGCAGCGCAAGCCGCAGGGCCATCCATTCGGCATCGCTGCTGCTGCCGCAGCCGAGGTCGTCGAAGAAATAAGTGGCACCGCCTGCAACCACGGCAACCTCGATAGCGCCCGGATTGGGGCGACAGCCGCCATCAAAATAGACCTTGAACCGTCTCTGCCGAACCATCGATTGGCACCTTTCGCGGCGCTGGGCACAACCTGAAGCGCGCGTCCCCGTGTATATCCTTGAGCTGCCTGAAACCTGCCAACCGTTCAATCAGCGCGATCCCCTCACAGGCCAGCAATCACCTTCTCCACGCGAGCATTGACATAAGTGAGCGATTGCTTATTTTAATGGCCATGACACGCGAATCGAACCAACACCGAGCGCTAGGCCGCCCCGTCAACTCCGAAGCGCGCGCAATGCGGCGGGCGCAGATCCTTGATGGTGCGCGCGCGTGCTTCCTGCGCAAGGGCTTTCATGCCGCTACGACGGCAGAGATCAGCGCCGAGGCGGGCGTCAGCGTCGCCAACCTCTACCAGTATTTCCCGGCCAAGGACGATCTCGTCCAAGCCCTGATCGAGGACGACCTTGCCGAGGACCTCGCGCTCGTGCGGGTTGTCGAGGAGGCGGGCAGCCTGCGCGAAGGGCTCGATACGATCGGCGTGCTGCTGGCGGCAGAGCCGGCCTATGTCGAGCAGACCCGCCTCAAGCTCGAGATCGTCGCCGAAGCGGCGCGCAATCCCGTGATCGCCGCAGTCGTCGAAGACGCCGACGCCAAGATGGTCAAGGCGATGGCCGCGCTGCTCGAACGTCGCCAGCACGCCGGCGAGGTCCGCAAGGACGCCGATGCCACCGTGATCGCCCACCTCATTCTCGCGCTGTATGACGGGCTTTACGGAAGGCTTGCCTTCTCTTCGGAAAGTGCCGCCGCGATGACCCTTGCGGCAAACCAGATGATCATCGCCGCCTTCACCCAGGGGTCGCAGTCCAGCGCCTGACGACCCGTCCCCCCGAGCCTCTTCCTCACCCCGCCTCGCTGGCGGGCTTTTTTTGGAGCCAAATGTGAGCAAGTCATCACTTATATTAAGCGGGGTGACCGCCTCCGCTCTCGCCCTTGCACTTGCCGCCTGCAGAGGCGGCGAGGAACCCGCTGCCAACCTGCCGCGCACCGTGCTGGTAGCGCCGGTGACTACGCCCCGGGTCGGTGAGGCACTCGCGATCGGGACCGTGCGCGACGCAAACCAGGGGATGGTCGCGGCCGCGCAGGGCGGCCGCGTGCTGGCGCTCTACGTCGATGTCGGCGCGCGCGTCACGCAAGGCCAGGTGCTCGCCCGGCTCGATGCCGCGGCAGCACAGCTGCGCAGCCGCCAGGCCGAGGCCGAGGCGCGTCAGGCCGGCATTGTCGCCAAGGAACGCGCCCGCATCGCCGAGCGCGCCGCCAAGCTCCACGCCGATGCCGCCGCCTCGGATGCCGAACTCGAAGAGGCCCGCGGTGAGGCCCGCGCGGCTGCTGCCGCCAGCGATGCCGCCCGCGCTGCCGTCGTCGCCGCCCGGCGCGACGCCGCCGAAGGCGTGCTGCGCGCGCCCGTCAGCGGGGTCATTGCCGAGCGCCGCACCAGCCTCGGCGCGGTGCTCGCGCCCGGCGAGGTCGCCTTCGCGATCGAGGGCACCGGCGAACGCCTGATCGATGCCGTCCTGCCCGAGACGCTCGCCCGCACCCTCAAACCCGGCGACGTGCTGGCCTTCCGCCACCCCGGCGGCGCGGGCGAGGCGCGGGTCACCGGCATCAGCGCCCGCGCCCATGGTGGCGGAGGCGGGCGGATGGCGGTGCTCGCGGTGGTTGCGGGCGATCCAGCGCCAGGCCTCGTCGTCGACCTTGCGCTGCGCAGCGATCCGGGCGCCGCCGTCAGCGTTCCGCTCGCGGCCGTGCTCAAGGGGCGCGGCGGGAACGAGGCCGTGCTCGTGGTCGGTGCCGACAGGCGCCTGCGCCAGGCGCCCGTCACGCTCAAGCGCCTTGCCGGATCGCAGGCGCTGGTCACCGGCAAGCTCGCCCCGGGCGAGCTGGTGGTCGCGGCGGGCGGCGAGTTCCTCGAGCCCGGCCTCACCGTCCGGCCGCAGCGCGCCCAGCGTTGATCCTGCCTCTCCCTCTCCCAAGGACCGCCCCATGTCGATCACCGCCGTGGCGCTCAAGCGCAGCCGCTTCACCCTTGCCGCCGCCATCGCCCTGTTCCTTGCAGGGCTCGTCGCCATGCTCGATTTTCCCGCCACCGAAGAACCCTTCGTCGAGGTGCGCGTCGCAACCGTCGAGGCCTATCTGCCCGGTGCCAGCAGCACGCGGGTGGAACAGCTCGTCGCCCGTCCCGTCGAGGACAAGCTGCGCGAAATCGCCGACATCAAGACCATCGAGACGACGGTGCGCCCCGGCTCGCTGATCACGACCGTGACGCTCCACGACGGCACGCCTGCCGCGCGCATGCCCGCGATCTGGCAGAAGCTGCGCGCCAAGCTCGCCGAGGCCCGCGCGGGCCTGCCCGAAGGCACCAGCGACTACGTGATCAACGACGAGTTCGCCCGCGTCGCGGTGCGCAGCCTCGCGCTCACGGGCAAGGGCTACAGCGCCGGCCAGCTCGAGGACTGGGCCAAGGCCGCGCGCGACCGGCTACAATCGGTCGAGGGGGTGGAGCGCATCTCGCTCCACGGGGTACGGCCCGAACGGGTGTTCGTCGAACTCGCGCCCCAGCGCCTTGCTGCGACGGGCCTCACCTATGACAGCCTCGCCGCGCAGCTCGCCGAGCACAACATCGTCGCCTCGGCCGGGGCGATCGACACCGGGCGCCGCCTGCTCGCGATCGAGCCGAGCGGCGATCTGCCGGACGAGACCGCGCTCGCCGCCATTCCCGTCGCCCTGGCGGACGGTACCAGCCTGCCGCTGAGCGCGCTCGGCAGCATCGTCCGCGGCCCCGCCGACCCGCCCGAACTCGCCGCGCTCTTCAACGGCGAGCCTGCCGTGGTGCTGGGCATCTCGATGCGCCCCGGCTCCAACGTCCTCAGCTTTGCCGACCGGCTCGACGCGCGCATCGCCGAGGTCGCCGCCGATCTGCCCGCCGGGATGACGCTCGCCAGCGTCACCGACCAGTCCGAAGTGGTGGCGCACGATCTCACCAAGGTCGGCCAGACCTTCCTCGAGACCGTGGCCGTGGTGATGCTGGTGGTCGTGCTGTTCCTAGGCTGGCGCGCAGGGCTGGTGACCGGCGTGATCGTGCCGCTGACGGTGATGTGCACGCTGCTGGTGATGCGGCTCCTCGGCATCGAGCTGCACATGGTCTCGATTGCGGCGGTGATCATCGCGCTCGGCCTGTTCGTCGACAACGGGATCGTGGTGGTCGAGGACTACCAGCGCCGCCTCGCGCTCGGCGAAGACAGGCGCGCGGCGGCGATTGCAGCCGGCCACACCATGGCCGCACCGCTGCTCACCTCGAGCCTTGCGATCATCTTCGCCTTCGCGCCGCTCGCCGCCGGGGTCAGCGACACTGCCGAATACATGCGCAGCCTGGCGATCGTGCTCGCGGTGACGCTGCTGCTGTCGCTGCTGCTGGCGCTGACCGTGACCCCGCTGATGGCCGAGATGTTCGCGGGCGCGCATGACGATACCCACGAGGACAGCGGCTGGCTCGCCCGGGTGCGCGGCTGGTATGCAGGCAAGGTCCGGCAGGTGATCGCCCATCCCTCGCTGGTGGCGGGCGCGATGGCGGGGCTGCTGGCGCTCTCGCTCGGCCTGTTTGCGACGATCCCGTCCGAACTCCTGTCCGAAAGCGCCCGGCCGCAGGTGCAGGTGCCGATCGAGCTCGCCCCCGGCGCCTCGACCCGCGCGACGCTGGACGTGGCACAGAGGGCCTCCACCCTGCTGGCCGACCGCAAAGCCTTCCCCGAGATCGAAAGCAACGTGGTCTATGTGAACGACGGCGGCCCGCGCTTCATCCTCGGCCTCAACCCGCCGCTCGCAGCGCCGCACCGCGCCTATGGCATCGTCAACCTCGCCGAAGGGGCCGATGCGCCCGCGGTGGTGGCGCGGCTGCGCAAGGTGCTGGGCGAGCGCTTCCCCGACGCGCGGATCGAGCCCAAGCGCTTCTCGCTCGGCGTGTCAGAGGCGAACACCGCCGTGTTCCGTCTGACCGGCCCCGACCGCGCCGAACTCGAACGCGGCGCGGCGGCGCTCAAGCAGGCGCTCGCCAAGGTGCCGGGCGCCGAGGACGTGCGCGACGATGGCGAGGGGCGGATCGTGCGCCTCGCGGTCACAATCGATCAGGCCCGCGCGCTTGCCGCCGGGGTGAGCTCGGCCGCGGTCGCCCGCTCGCTTGATACGGCGACCAGCGGCCTGCCCGTCACCGTGCTTCGCCAGGGCGAGGCGCAGGTGCCGGTGGTGCTGCGCGCTCCCGCCGCCGACCGCACCCTGCCCGAACGGCTCGGCGCGCTGCCGGTGTTCGGCACCAAGGGCGCGGTGGCCCTGCACGAGATCGCCGACATCCGTCTTGCCGACCAGCCGAGCGTGCTGCTGCGCCGCGACCAGAGCCCGGTCATCACCGTCACCGCGCGCGCGCCGGGCATGACTTCGCAGGGGATCGTCGATGCGGTGCAGCCCGCGATCGACGACCTCAAGCTCGCCCCCGGCCACCGGCTCGAGCTCGGCGGCGACATAGAGGAGGCGGCCGATGCCAATGCGGGGATCGAGCGATACTTTCCGCTCGCCCTCCTCGGCATGGCGGGGCTGTTCCTGTGGCAGTTCGGATCGCTCCGGAAGACCGCGATCATCATGGCCTCGATCCCCTTCGTGCTGATCGGCGCCTCGGTGGGCCTGAAGCTGAGCGGCGAGGCGATGAGCTTCACCGCGACGCTGGGCCTGCTCGCCCTCGCCGGGATCATCGTCAACAACGCGGTCCTGCTGCTCGAGCGAGTGCAGGAGGAACGCGAGGCCGGACTTGGCCTTGCCGACGCGGTCGCGGCTGCAGCTGCGGTGCGCCTGCGCCCGATCGTGATGACCAAGCTCACCTGCATCACCGGCCTCGTCCCGCTGTTCCTGTTCGGCGGCGCGCTGTGGCGGCCGATGGCGGCAGCGATGATCGGCGGGCTCGCCCTGGGCACGCTCATCACCCTCGTCCTGATCCCCGCGCTCTACATCCTGCTGTTCCGCGAGCGGCAGGCCGCGAGCGCTGCCTGATGCCCTTTTTGCCGGAGTATCCCGTCATGACATCGTTTCCCCGCCTTCTCGCCCTCTCGCTCGGCACCGCTTTGCTCGCCGGATGCGCGGGCGCGCCCCCGCCGCTCCCCGCTCCGCCGCCGCCGCCTGCGGCGTGGTCGGTCGATGACCCGGCCATCGCGGTCGGCGAGGTGCGCCTCGACTGGTGGCACGCCTTCGGTTCGCCCGAACTCGACGCACTCGTGGCGCGCGCGCTTGCCGCCAATCATGACCTCGCCGCCGCCGAGGCCAACCTCAGGGCAGCGCGCGCTCTCGCAGGCGAGGTCCGCCGCGCGCGCGGGGTGAGCGGCGGGGCGGGCGCCGGGGTGCAGCGGCTGCGCGAAGCCGCGCAGGCCCAGCCGCCGGTCTTCGTCACCCCCGAACCCTTCCCCGATCAGACCATCGCCAATCTCGGCGTCGATTTCGCCTGGGAGATTGACCTCGCCGGAGGCAATGCCGCCACTGCTCGCGCGGCCGGAGCGGAAGCGGACGCGGCCCTGTGGGAACGCCGCCGCACCGAAGCCGCGGTCGCTGCGCAGGTGGTGCGTGCCTGGCTCGATTGTGCGCGGGCGGAGCAGCTCGCTTCGCTCCTGCGCCAGCGGCTAAATGCGATGGACCGGATGCTCGCGATCGGTGCCGCCCGGGCAGCCCGAGGTGCCGCGCTGGCGAGCGACATTGCCCCGCTCGAACGCCTGCGCGCCGAAACCGCGGGCGAGCTGCCGCTGCTCGATCTCGCTGCCCGCAATGCCTTGCGGCGGATCGCGGTGCTGACCGGCGAGGACCCGGTCGCCGGCGCGCGGACCTTTGCCGCGGGCGACCCCCGCGCGCCCGCAACCCCGCAGGCGCTGACCGTTCAGGATCCGCGCCAGCTCCTGCGCCTGCGCCCCGACGTGCAGATCGCCGAGGCCCGCCTGATCGCCGTCTACGAGCGCGCCGGCGCCTCGCGCGCGGCGCTCTATCCGAGCCTGTCCCTCGGCGCGGGCGCTGGTCTGCTCGCCGCCCCCGGTGCGCTCGACGAAGCCGGGGCGTTCCGCTTTTCCATCGGCCCGTCGATCAACTGGGGGATCTTCAACCTGGGCCAGGTGCGCGCGCGCATCCGTGCCTCCGATGCGGCGAGCGAAGCCGCTGCCGCTCAGTGGCAGGGCAGCCTCCTCGCCGCGCTCGAGGAAGCCGACGGCGCGATCGACGCATGGCGCAGCGCCCGCAGCGCCGCCGCCTCCGCCGAGGCCGCCCGCAACGCCGCGGCCCGCGCCGCGGCAACGGTCCGCGCCCGCGCCCGGGCCGGCGCTGCCAGCGCCTTCGAACTGGCCGAGGCCGAGGCCGATCTCCTCGCTGCCGATGCAGGCGTCATCGTCGCCATGGCAAATCAACGCGAGGCCTGGGCCAATGTCCACCTCGCTATTGGAGCGGGTTGGCGCCAGGCTTGACCGGACGGAGGATCATCCAGCGCCTCCTCGTCGGCGCCACACCGGCCGAGGACTGCGTCAGCCAGCCGCGAGTTCGCCGAGCACCCGTTCCAGCGGTCCCAGCCACTGGGCGTAAGGTCGCCAGACCTCCATGCCGTCGCGATTGAGCGGGCGGCGCACCTGTTCGCTGCTGGGCGTGCGGACCACGCGGTCGAGCGTGTGGAACGACTGGATCGCTTCATCCCAGCCAAGGCCGAGGTAATCGAGCGCCGGACGCAGGGTCGCTTCGGGCTCCTCGACGAGCTTGCTGTAGCTGACATGGTGGATCATGCCGGGGGTGACGGCGTCGAAATGCCGCATCAGCCGCACGTAATCGACGTAGCACTGCCCGATATCCTCGAGCGCGAAGGACGAGGCATGGGCCGCCGTGAAGGACTGCGAGAAGTTCGAGAAGCAGCAGTCCATCGCCGGGCGGCGGATATCGATGAACCGCGCCTGCGGCAGGATCCGCCGGATGAACAGGATGTTGCTCCAGTTCTGCGGCAGCTTGTCGATGAAGTAGGGGCGGTCGGTCTTGCGGTGCAGCCGCGCGCGGGCAAGGTAGTCCTGCCCCAGCAGCGATGCCTGCTGATCGGTCATGGCGGCAATCGCCTGCGGCACCGAGACCTTCTGGCGGCGGGTGCTGATCTCCATGAACGAGCGCAGGATCGCCGGGATGTAGGGCAGTTCGCCCAGCGGCTCTATCGACGGATGGCTGCCGAGCATCTGCTCCAGCAAGGTCGAGCCCGAGCGGGGCAGGCAGATGATGAAGACCGGCTGCTCGGTCCCCAGCGGTGCCGAGGGCATGCGCGCCAGATAGGCGGCATCGGCCAGGCGCTCGACCTCGGCGACTTCGTCGGTCAGCGCCCTTGCGTCATAGCCGATAGCTTCGGCGCGGATCCGGTTGCCTTCGCTGTAGTGATGGAAAGCGGTGGCAAAATCGCTGCGGTCATGAAAGGCCCGTGCCAGCGCGAAGTGGAGCGGGGCGATGTTGCGCTCGTCGATGGCGATGGAGAGCGACTGCTGCATCGCGGCGATATCCTCGTCCGTCAGCACCTTGCGCTTGATGCCGGCGAGGCCCCACCATGCCTCGCCATATTCATCGTCGATGGCGATCGCCTTGCGATAGGCGGCAATCGCGCCCTCGACATCGCCGGCGGCACGCAAGCCGTATCCATAGGCGAGCAGGTGCGGGATCTTGCCCGGGTTCTCGTCGACCAGCTGCCTCTGGATTGCGAGCGCTTCCGCGTGCCGCCCCATGCGATCGAGCAGGCTTGCCCTGAGCGGGCGGAGCTCGAGTTCGCCTTCCTCCTCGATCAACCGCTTGGTGAAGCTCTCGGCGACGTGGAGGCGTTCCTGCTGGCTGTAGACCGAGGCGAGAGTGCGCAGCAGTTCGGAGCTTTTCTCCCCCATTGACAACGCCCGGCGCAGGAAGTGTTCGGCCTGGCCGAGGGCGCCAGTCTGGGCCGCGATGAGACCCAGTTGCGCGAGCCCGCGCGGCTCGTCGGGCCGTTCTTGCAGGTGAGCCATGACCAATTGCGCGGCCCGGTGGGTCTCCCCCTGCTCACGCAACCGGATGGCCTCGGAAAGGCGCGGGTAGATGGCCGTGGATACCGTGTTCGCCGTCATGCGCAGACCGGGTTCAGGAATATCCGAGCACGGCCCGCAGGCCGGGCGCGTGGTAATCGACCAGTGCCTTGTGGCGCTCCCCCAGCCGGTCCGGCAAGGTGATCGCAACGCCGGTGAGGTTGTCGCGCGCCGTGCCGCTTTGCGCAGGGTCGGCGCCGATCCTGACCCGGTCTTGCCAGTCGCCGGGCATATCGATGCCGCAGGCCTCGAGCAGGCCGGCGAAGAACCGTTCCGCCTCGGGCGAGCCGAGCGTGCGCACCGCCTCGCTGAGGTCTTCCAGCTTGAGCAGATGCGCCCGCGCGCCCAGCCATGCGACCGCATTCAGCTCGTAGATGGCATTGAGCGAGGGAAGCTTGCCCGGCAGGCCGAAGATCATCATCGTCAGCAGCTCGTCGGTGCTCATCACGCCGTTCTTGAGATGGTCGGTGTTGCCCGAGAACTGGTCCGACAGCAGGAACCGCGCGCGCGCAATCACCCAGTCGTAGGGATCGCGGTAGAGCACGATGCGGCGGCAGGCTGCGGTTTCGACCACCGAGGCGTCGGCGAAGAACAGGTGCCCCCAGCTCAAGGCCGGGCGGGCGGGATCGAAGGCGTGGCGGTGCTGCTGGAGCGTGGGCCACTGAATGAAGTCGGCGGCATATTGCTGGTCCACCGGCACGAACATGCGCAGGATGTTGCGCAGCAGGTGGCTGCCGCTCTTGGGCACGGAATTGAGGAACACCGGCTGGCGCAGGCGGGCCTGCACGAACCGCGCGTTCTCGGCATCGAGCGTATCGGATCTGACGAACACTTCGGGCATTGCGAAAACCGTCTCCTTGCAGGCCTATGACAGAAGAGGCGGCATGTTGCCATGCCGCCTCTTCGTTGTCCCGTTGGGTGGAGCGATCAGAACTTCGTCGAAACGTTGACGAAACCGCGGCGTCCCACGAAGTCATACTGCGAGGTCGCAGCCACCGGCCCGAGCGTGGTGATCGTGCCGCCGTTCAGCACCGAAACCCGCGGCGGACGGGTGTCGAACAGGTTCGAAACGCCCATGGTGATCGTGAAGCGACCGTCGGCGATCTCCTGCGTGATCGAGATGTTGTGGTAGAAGGTCGCAGGCACATCGAGGTCCGGGCAGTAGACACCGTAGATCGGCAGATCGTCCGCGGTGCTGGCGGTGCCCTGGTTGTTGAACGAGCGCAGGCAGCCGTTGGCCGTGGGCCGGCCGCGGTCGAACAGCTCGCGCGAGCTACCCGAGCCGACCACGTTCATGCCGTAGAACAGGCTGAAGCCCGAGGGATGCTCCCAGTTGGCGCGGAAGTCGCCGACCCACCGGGGCGAACCGACAAAGCCGTTCTCGTTCAGCACGGGCGAGGTCGGCAGCAGCTGGGAATCGTCCGTGATCTGCCAGGTCATGTCCGCGGTGAGCGAGACTTTGCCGAGCGAGCCCAGGTCCTGACCGACGCGGACCGAAAGATCGAGGCCCGAGTTCTTCTGGCTCGACACGTTGATGAACGAGTCGCGCACCGTGGCGATCTGGAACGGGGCCGAGACGTTCTGGCCGCGGGTGAACAGGTTGCACAGCGGCTCGGTCGCGAATTCCAGCGAGTCATAGCAACCCGCAAGGATCGTTCCCGCCCCCAGCTGCGAGATCTCGCCTTCGACCTTGATGTCGAAGTAGTCGACCGCGATGCTGATGTCGGTATCGGGCAGGAAACCGATGCTGGGCGTGAGGATCGTGCCCACGACGAGCGCCTGCGACGTTTCGGACTCGAGAATGCCGAGACCGCCCGAAGAGATGATCGTCGCGCTGATGCCGCCGCCGCCATAGGTTGCGGGGATGCCATCGGCCGCACAGTTATCCGCACGGCGCTGCGAAATCGCGCCCGATGCCAGGTTCGCGCCCCATGCCACGCAGGGATCGATGCGGTTCTGCGGAACGAAGCTCGTCTCGTCGGCAAGGAACTGTTCGAACAGCGCTGGCGCACGATACGAGGTGCCGTAGCTGCCGCGGAAGCGCAGCCAGTCGGTGACCGTCCAATTGAGGCCGATCTTGTAGGTCCAGTTGCCGTTGTCCTCTGACTCGACCCCGTCGGAGGCGCGGGTGGCCTTGACGTTTGTGACACGGCCGGCCCCCGACAAGGTGAGCTCTTCGATGAACTTCATGTCGGACAGGACCGGCAGGTTGACTTCGGCGAAGGCTTCGGTGGTCAGGCTCTTGCCCGCCGTGATGCCGCTCGCCGAGGCGCCCCAGGCGTTTGCCGCCAGCGTGATTTCGCCAGGCTTGTCGTTGATCAGGTCTTCGCGGATCGAGGCGCCGACCGCGAGCGCCAGCGGGCCGCCGGGCAGGGTCAAGAGTTCGCCCGACAGGATCGCTTCGGCGGTCTTCTGGGTATAGAGCGTGCGGCCTTCTTCCCAATCGGTCAGGAAGTCAGCCTGAGCGGGCGTGAGTTCCCCGCGCAGGAAGTAAGGATTGGTCCAGGGCAGATCGATGCACTGCTTGCCCGAGATCGGGGTCACGGTGCCGACGCAGGACGAAGTCTGGAAGTAGCCCGTGTCGTAGACATCCTGCAGGATCTGCTGGCTGCGATAGCGGCCGATGCTGCGGCTGTACTGGGCGTGGATGTCGTAGGTCCAGTTACCCTTGCTGCTGATCTCGCCGCGAACCCCGGCGACGCCGCGGTAGTAATCGACCTGCTGGCTGTTGTCCGACAGATCGGTGATGCCGGTCGGGCTCAGCAGGTTGACGCCGGTGAAGCCCGGTGCCCACAGCGTTGCCGGCGTGCCCGTGCCGTAGAGGTCGCCGGTGTAGCCGAAGTTCCAGAACTGGCGCCAGCCGTTCTGGTAAGTTTCGCGGCGGTTGAAGAGGAACTCGCCGAACAGCTCGACCGCGCTCGAAACCTCGAAGGCGCCTTCGGCATAGGCCGTGTAGAGATCGGTTTCGGGGATGATGGTCGATTGCTCGACAAACGGGTGGTAGGCGTTCTGCACGGCCATCGAAGCGGCGTTGTATCCGGTCGGGAACCAGCCCGCCGGAGCGCCGAAATCGCCCGGGAATGCCGGTGCGCCGTAGGCAGGAATGCCGAGCACGCCTGAACCAGGACCGTCAGGATACTGGAACTGCAGCAGCTGCACCGCGCCGGGCGTGGTCTGGATCCCGGTGTTGGGACCGCCCGGACCATCGAGCCGCAGGTTGTCGATCAGCCGGTAGGTCCACACGTGGCCCCAGCGCAGATCCTCGCAGTGCGGCTGTCCGGTGCGCGGATCGATCAGGTCGGCCCGATTGCCACTCTGGTCGAAGATGTAGGCCTCAGGACAGGCCAGGTAGTCGCGATCGCCGCGGGCGAGTTCCTTGGTCTTGGTGTAGTCGCCGGCAAACAGGATATGGCCGCGGTCGAAGGTCTTGCCCCACGCGCCGCTGATGCGGAAGTTCTCCCCCCCCGCTGTCGAACGGCACCGAAGCGTTGAGATCGAGCCGCAGGCCGTCCATCTTGGTCTTGGTGAAGATGTTCACCACGCCGGCGACCGCATCCGAACCGTAGACCGACGAGGCGCCGGTCTTGAGGATCTGGATGTCGCTGACGATCGACAGCGGCAGCACGTTGAGGTCGAACGAGGACACCCCACCGCGCGTACCGGCAGGCCCTGCGCGGCGGCCGTTGAGCAGCACCAGCGTGCGGTTGGCGCCGAGGCCGCGAAGGTCGATCGTCTGCGCGCCCGGGCCGCCATTGGTCACGAAGTTGGACGAAAGCGCCGCGGTCACCTGGGTCGAGCCAGCCGCGATCGAGGAGCCTTGCAGCGTGCTCGCAAGATCGGTGCGGCCTTCCTTCTTGGCGACTTCGGGGTCCAGAACCGCGATCGGATCGGGGCTGTTGAACGGAGTGACCGAGCGGATGCGCGAGCCCGTGACGACGATGGCGTCGGAAGCCGGCGCGGCTTCCTCTTCGACTGCCGGCTCCTCTTCGGCCGCATCCTGCGCGAATGCCGGCTGCGACATGGCCACAGCACCAAGCGCCACGCCCAGCATCAAAGAGACGCGATTCGCGCGCGAAACAAACGATGTCTTCATTTTGCCCACCTTGTTTTGCCCGTCCCAGTTCGGGCTCATGCTGACACTGATGTAAAATGCGGGCTTGTCTGCCAAGCCTTGTAGATACGCCGGGCGTGGGAAAAACCCTGCGGCCGCCAAAATGTGTCATTATTGTCACAGGATTTACGCCGTTCGGCAACCGACCGACAGCCGTCGCCGTCTGTCATCAGGCGTTCGGCTCCCGTTCAGCCAAGCATGCGCGGATGTGCGAGTCCGTCCTGAAAATTGTCGAAAATCGTCCCGTTACCGGAAGCGCGCCGGCTTGAGGTCGTATCGCGCCAGCTTGTCGTAGAGCGTCTTTCTCGGCGTCTGGAGCATCGCCTGCAAGGCAGCGATGTCGCCACGGCACTGGCGCAGCGCGTCCTCGAGCACGGCGCGCTCGAAATCGGCGACGATCTGGTGGAGCGGGCGCTGCGTGCCGAGGGGCGCGGGCGGCGCGCCGAGATCGGACAGGCCGAGCACGAAGGCGCGGGCAAAGCCAGAAAGCTCGTGAAGGTTGCCTGGCCAGTCGTGGGTCTGGACATGGCGCCACTCCGCCGCGCCGATGGGAGGCGCGGCCAGCCCCGTCTCGCGCGCATGCCGGGCGACGAACAGGCGGAAGATCTCGGGCACATCCTCGCGCCGCTCGCGCAATGGCGGGAGAGCGATCTGCACCGCACCCAGGCGGTGCCACAGCGGATCGCGCGCACCCGACCCGCCCTCCCCGGAGCCCGCGCCGGTATCGTCGGTCAGCCGCGCGATGACGATGCGGATGTTGAGCGCGCGCGCGCGCGCGGCGCCGATTGGCATGACCTGGCGGGTCTCGACCAGCGACAGCAGCCGCGCGGTAAGCACCGCATCGGCCGCGGCGACCTCGTCGAGGAACAGAGTGCCGCCATTGGCACGCTCGATGAGGCCGGTGCGCGACAGACCGCCGCCCGGCCCCGACCCCGGATCGCGGCCGAACAGCAGGAGCTCGGCATCCTCGTGCGCCAGGACGCCGGCATCGACGGTCACGAAAGGGCGGCCGCGGCGCGGGCTCAGATCGTGGATCAGGCGCGCGGCGTGGCTCTTGCCGGTGCCCGCCGGGCCGGTCAGCACCACGTCGATCTCGGAGCGCGCGACGCCCTCGATCACCGAGCGCAGTCGCTGCGCCGCGGCCGAGCTGCCGGGGATCGCCCCCTCGGCGCTGCGCCCCGCCGCCTCGCGCAAGGCGCGGTTCTCCAGCGCCAGAACGCGGCGCTCGGTCGCGGCGCGCACGGCACGGATCAGATCGGCCGAGGAATAGGGCTTGGTCAGGAAATCTGCCGCACCATTCTTCATCGCCGCCACCGCCATCGCGATGTCGCCGTGCCCGGTGGTCAGGATCACCGGCAGATCGGGGTCGATCTCGCGCAGAGCCGCAAAGAAGGCGATCCCGTCGATCCCCGGCATGCGCACATCGCTGACCACCACGCCAGGGTAATCGGCATCGAGCCACGCCAGCGCCGCGCGCGCATCGGGAAAGGGCGTGACCTCGGCCCCTTCGAGCACGAGCGCCTGCATCGTCGCCTCGCGCAGCGGCGGATCGTCCTCGACCAGCGCAACCTGAAGGAGGGGAGCTGCGGCACTCATGCGGCGGGCATGACCATGGTGAAACGCGCGCCGCCGGGCGTGTCCTCGTGGAGCAGGTCGCCGCCCAGCTGGCGCATGATGTCGCGTGCGATGGCGAGCCCCAGGCCGATGCCTTCGGGCTTGCTGGTGACGAAGGGCTGGAACAGCGCGTCGCGCACCTCGGGCGCGACGCCGGGGCCGCTGTCGGTGACGCTGAGCCGCACCCGTGTGCCCTCGGCAGCGATGGCGAGCACGATCTGCCCGCCCTCCCCGCAGGCCTGCACCGCGTTCTGGAGCAGGTTGACCAGCACCTGCTGAAGCTGAACCGGGCGGGCCCGCACGCTGACCTCGGCAAGCTCGGCTGCTGGCGGCTCGAGCGCCAGACCCTTGTGGCGGATCTGGTCGCGCAGCAACAGCAGCGATCCGTCGATCACCTCGCCGAGGGTAACGAGGCGCGGCTCCTCGGCCGAGCGGCGGCTGAAGTGGAGCTGTTCCTCGGTGATCTCGCCGATCCGACCGGCGAGCCCCGCGATGCGCGCGAAGTTGGCCGCCGCCTCCCCGGTGCGGTCGGCGGCAAGCAGGCGTTCGCCGTTCTCGGCAAACACCCGCATCGCGGCGAGCGGCTGGCGGATTTCGTGGCCGAGCCCGGCGGTGATCTGGCCGAGCGTTGCCAAGCGGTTGGCCTGCTGCAGCTGTTCGCGCAAGGCTGCAGTCTGGGCGGCGACCGTGGCTGCGGCGCGCGCCTCGCGCTGGCGCTGCCACTGCCAGGCGCAAAGGGCTGCCAGAAGGATAAGCGCCAGCGCGATCACGCCAGCCAGCCGTCCATTCGCCAGCGCCACCGAAACGCGCGCAGAGGGGTCGGTGAGCAGGTGCAGCTCCCAGCCCACCGGCGCGATCGGCTGGATCTTCTCGATCAGCCGCACCTGGGCGGCCCCGGCCGGCAGCTTGAGCGGCTCGGGCTCTGCAACCCCGAAGCGCACCGCGTCGCGCGCCGGATCGCGGGTGGCGCTGCTCGCGGCTGCGCGAAAGCGCCAGTCCGGGTTGCTGGCGAGCAGCACGATCCCGCCGGGATCAGTGACGAACACCCCAGCCTCGGCATTGCGCCACTTGGCCTCGAGGCTGTCGAACTCGACCTTGACCGCAACCACGCCGAGCGGGCGGTCTGGCGGACCGACGCGCTGGGCAAGATAGAGCCCGGGGCGGCGGCTGACCGTGCCGAGCGCGAATTCGGCATGGGTGCCTTCGGCGAGCGCCTTGGCGAAATAGTCGCGGAAGCCGTAATTCGATCCGATGAAGCTGTCGGGCCTGTCCCAGTTGCTCGACACCAGCGTCAGCCCCCGCGCGTCCATCAGATAGATCGCCGCAGCGCTGGTCTGCTGCGCCAGCGCGGCAAGCCGGCGGTTGATCACATCGCGCTGAGCGCGATCCCCGGCAAGCAGCGCGGCGACTTCCGGATCGGCAGCGAGCACGCGCGGCACGAGGCTGAACTTGTTGAGCTCGCTTTCGAGCCCGGCGGCAAGGATCGCGGACTGGTTGGTCGCCGCCTCGCGGGTTTCGGCAAGCGCGCTGACCCGGATCGCGCGGTCGAGGGCGAGCATCGCCAGCGCGGCGATCAGCAGCGCCGCGATGCCGGCGATCCCGGCCAGATACCAGCGCCCCAGTTTGCCTTGCATCGCCCGCCCCTGCCTGCTTGCCCGTCGCGCAACCCTTGTGCGCTTTTCCGCACAGCACGCAAGCATTCTGTGCGGATTTCCGCACACTTGCGGCATCCGAATTCCCTAAACTCCTGAAATCATGACATCTCACGATGCGAGGCCAAGGCCTTGCGGATCGCGTCCGCCGCGCCGATTCTGGACGCGGAGAGCAGATTATCTGAAGGGGAGCCGGCGACACATGGGTTTGCACAGTGCCACCATGCCTGCGCCCGCGCCTGCCGCCCCTGCCGCGCGCAAGCCGTTCTACCGCCAGCTCTATGTTCAAGTGCTGACCGCGATCGCGCTGGGCGCCGCGCTGGGCCATTTCGCGCCCGAGGTCGGCGTCGCGCTCAAGCCGCTGGGCGACGGGTTCATCAAGCTGGTCAAGATGATCATCGCGCCGGTGATCTTCCTCACCGTGGCCACCGGCATCGCCGGAATGCGCGACCTGAAGGCGGTCGGCAGCGTTGCGGGCAAGGCCTTTGCCTATTTCCTGTTCTTCTCCACCCTCGCGCTCGTGATCGGCCTTGCGGTCGGCAATCTGGTGCGCCCGGGCGAGGGGCTGGGCATCGACCCCGCCACGCTCGATGCCGGTGCGGTGGCCGATTACGCCAAGACCGCCCACGCCCAGACGATCAGCGGTTTCCTGCTGGGGATCATCCCCGAAACCCTGTTCAGCGCGGTGACGCAGGGCAATATCCTGCAAGTCTTGCTGGTCGCGATCCTTGCCGGAGTAGCGATCGCCGCAACCCGCCCGGCGAGCGATCTGGTGATGGACGTGCTGACCTCTTTCAGCGCGGTGGTGTTCAAGCTCGTCCACATGCTGATGAAGTTCGCGCCCATCGGGGCCTTCGGCGCGATTGCCTTCACCATCGGCGAGTTCGGGCTGGAGAGCCTCGCCAATCTCGCCGCGCTGGTGGCGACCTTCTACCTCACATCGCTCTTCTTCGTGCTGGTGGTGCTGGGGCTGGTCGGCTGGATGGGCGGCTTCTCGATCATCGCGCTGATCCGTTACCTGCGCGAGGAATTGCTGCTGGTGCTGGGCACCTCCTCCTCCGAGGCCGCGCTGCCGAGCCTGATGGAGAAGATGGAGATCGCCGGATGCCGCAAGGCGGTGGTGGGGATGGTGGTGCCCACCGGCTATTCCTTCAATCTCGACGGCACCAATATCTACATGACGCTGGCCGCGCTATTCATCGCGCAGGCGCTGGGGATCGAGCTCAGCCTGTCGGAGCAGCTCGCGCTGGTGCTGGTGGCGATGATCAGCTCCAAGGGCGCGGCGGGCGTGACGGGGGCGGGTTTCGTGATCCTCGCCGCGACGCTTTCGGTGGTGCCGAGCGTGCCCGTCGCCGGGATGGCGCTGATCCTCGGGATCGACCGCTTCATGAGCGAATGCCGCGCGCTCACCAATTTCATCGGCAATGCAGTTGCGACCATCATCGTCGCGGCCTGGGAGAACGCGCTCGACCGCGAGCGGCTCGATGCCGCGCTGGCGGGCGCGCCGATGCCGCTCGCGCCCGAGGACAGCGAGCGCCACGAGCGCAGCGGGCCGGTGAGCGAGGGCATCGTCCGGGCAATGGAGAAGGCGCCATGATCCGCCTTCTGATCGCCGTTCTGGCGGCGCTCATGCCCGCCGCGCTCCAGGCAAACGGCGCGGCCGCGCCGGAGAGCGGCCCCGCGCGCGAAGAAATCCGCCTGTGGCCCGGAACCCCGCCCGGCAATGGCAAGGTGGAAGGCCCGGAGAAGATCGGCACCGAGGGCACCGGGCTCGGCGCGGTATCCAATATCGCCGTGCCGCGCATGGTGGTCTATCGCCCCGCCACGTCCAACGGCGCGGCGGTGCTGGTGGCGGGCGGGGGCGGCTATTTCCGCATCCAGCTCAAGAAGGAAAGCACGCCTGCCGCCCAGTGGCTCGCCGCGCAGGGCTTCACGGTCTTCGAGCTGATCTACCGCCTGCCCAACGACGGCTGGGATGCGAGCGCCCCCTTCATGGACGCGCAGCGGGCGATGAAGATCATCCGCACCCGCGCGGGCGAGTTCGGGGTCGCGCCGGACAGGATCGGGATCATGGGCTTTTCGGCAGGCGGGCATCTGGCGGGCTTCACCGCCTATCAGCCGGCGCGCGCGCTTTACGAGGGCAAGGACCGCTTCGAGCACGTCTCGGCCCGGCCCGATTTCGCCGTGCTGCTGTTCCCGGTCGTGACCCTGCGCGCCCCCTACGACACCACCCGCACCCGCCGCGAGATCGTGGGCGAGAAGGCCACGCCCGCAGCCGAGGCGGCCTGGTCGCTCGACACCTATGCCGGCAAGGACGCGCCGCCGACCATCATCTTTGCCGCCGCCAACGATCCGACCACGCCGCCGGGCCACGGCATCCTCCTGTTCCAGACCCTCGTCGCCGCCGGGGCGAGTGCAGAGCTGCACCTGTTCCGCGAAGGCGGCCACGGCTGGGGGCTGGGCGAGCCCGAACAAGTCATCAGCCAATGGCCCGAACTTTTTGCCCACTGGGCGCAATCACTGAAGATAATCGAAAAACGGGGAGAGTAATCATGTCGAGCAAACTCTGGGGCAGGCTTGCCCTGCTGTGCACGGGCAGCCTGATCGCGGCCACCGCCGCACATGCGCAGGACACCGCCGCGCCGCAGCCCGCGCCCGAGGAGGATGTCAGCCGCGAGATCATCGTCACCGGCACCCAGATCCAGGGCGCCAAGATCAATGATGTCTTGCCCGTCACCGTGGTCGACGAGGTCGACATCGCCAACGTCGCGGCGACTTCGGGCGACGAGCTGTTCCGCTCGATCCCGCAGGCGGGCTCGGTCGCGTTCAACGAGCAGAACGACACCACGGTCAACAACGCGCGCGGCGATGCCGCCTCGATCAACCTGCGCGATCTTGGCACCGGCAACACGCTGCTGCTGATCAATGGCCGCCGCATGGTGCTCAACCCCGGTTTCCAGACCGAGCTGCTGGTGCCCGTGGTCAGCCCCGACACCAACGAGATCGCGCCCGGCTCGGTGCGCCGCATCGAAGTGCTGCGCGACGGCGCTTCGGCGATCTACGGCGCGGATGCGGTGGCGGGCGTTGTCAACACCGTGCTGCGCGGCAACCGCAAGGGCGGCTTCATCGAAGGCGAGTTCCGCACCTCTGAGGGCACCAGCCTCGATACCTATTCGGTCGCCGGGGGCTACGGCTTCGACTTTGCCGGGGGCAAGGCCAACCTCACCGTCTATGCCGGCTATTTCCACGAGACCGGCCTGCCCACATCCGAACGGGCTTACTCCGCCGACGACGATCGCAGCGCGCTGGTGGTCGGCACGCCGTTCGAAGGCGACAGCCAGTTCAACAACCGCAACACCTTCGGCCCGTTCGGCCAGTTCGACATCCAGGCGCCGACCAACCGCACGCCGCTCGCCGATGACGATTTCTACCTCCAGCCTTCCACCCTGCCCGGCTGCCGCATCAACCTGCCGAACGGGCTGTGCATGCGGCCCGGCATCACCCCCGACGTGGCGGTGCGTTACAACACCAATTTCGGCGGCACGCTGGTCTCCGAAAAGACCCGTTACAACGTGATGGGCCTGCTCAGCTACGAGTTCACCAATGACCTCGAGGCCTATTTCGAAGGCAGCTATTACCGTTCGGAGAGCGAGCGCTTCATCACCCCCGCCGCGATCCTCAGCGCGGTGCCGGTGGGGATCAGCCGCAATGCCTACTGGAACCCGTTCGGCCCGGTCACCTTCCCCGGCGGCGCGGCCAACCCCAACCGCATCCCCGGCACCACCATCCCCACCACCGGCGCGGACGTGATCATGGAGCGCTACCGCTTCGTCGATGCGGGCAACCGTCAGGTCAATGTCGACAAGGATTCCTACCGCCTCGTCGCCGGCCTCAAGGGCAATTTCGGGTCGTGGGATTTCGACACCGGCTTCGTCTATTCCGAAGCCAGAACCACCGATCTCGAAGCCAACCGCGTCTCGCTCACGCTGCTCCAGCAGGCGATCAACAAGTCTACGCCCGACGCCTACAATCCCTTCAACGGCGGCTGCGTGACGGGCGATCCCGGACAGGGCGATTGCACCCCCAACCCCTCGAGCGCGATCGATCCGTTCCGCATCAGCGTGTTCCGCAAGGGCGGCACCAGCCTTGCGCTCGCCGATTTCAAGGTCAGCAATTCGACCCTTTTCACCCTGCCCGGCGGCGATGTCGGGATCGCGGCGGGGATCGAGTGGCGGCGCGAGACCTTCTTCGACGATCGCGACCCGCGGCTTGACGGCACCATCACCTGGACCGACAGCGTGATCCCCGGCGTGACCTTCGGCAGCGATGTCGTGGGCACCAGCCCCTCGCCCGACACCAGCGGCGTGCGCAACGTGTGGTCGGGCTTTGCCGAAACCTTCGTGCCGCTGGTCAGCGAGGACATGGATATCCCGCTGGTCGAGGCATTGAACCTCCAGCTTGCCGGGCGGATCGAGCATTTCGACGATATCGACCAGACCGCGATCGTCCCGCGCGCGGCTGCATCGTGGACCGTGCTGCCCGGCGTGACCTTGCGCGGCGCTTGGTCGCAGGGCTTCCGCGCCCCCAACCTCGTGCAGGTCAACGACGAGGGCACCACCCGATCGAACACCCGCGACGACTTCGTGATCTGCCAGGCGCAGGTGCTCAAGGGCCAGCTTTCGAGCCTCGGCGTGTGCCCGGGCGAAGGGGTGATCAGCTTCCGTTCGGGCACCGACCAGCTCGAACCCGAGGACAGCGAGAGCATCAATCTCGGCGTCGTGCTCGAGCCCGAGTTCATCTCCGGCCTGACGCTGACCGTCGACTACTGGCGGGTGAAGCAGACCGGGCTTGTCGGCACCTTCGGCGATGACAACGCGATCGCGCTCGATCTGCTGCTGCGTCAGGCGGGCAGCTTCAACCCGGCGGTGGTGCGCGACACCCCCTCGCCCGAACAGATCGCGCTCTTCGCGGGCACCGGTCTGGCCCCGGCGGGCGAGATCCTGCTGGTCAACGATCCCTACCTCAACCTCGACAGCCGCGTTTCGAAGGGCTGGGACTTCGGGCTGTTCTACAACGTCCCCGATTTCGGTGCGGGCGATATCCGTCTGCGCTTCAACGCGGCGCGGTTGGTCGGCTTCGTCCAGTCGGCAGGCGCGCAAGGCCAGCAATTGCTCGACGGCGTCGCTGCCGGGGCGCTGCCGCCGGAAGTGACCGTCGGCGGGCTTGGCGAGTTGCTGGAGATCGAAGGGCGGCCCAAGTGGCGCTTCTCCGGCTCGGTCAACTGGGGCATGGGCCCGGTCGATGTCGGCCTGTTCGCGCAATATGTCGGGCAGGTGTGGGACACCAGCGTCAGCCGCGACCTGCCGTTCACCTCGAACGATCCCAACATTAACTTCTTCCGCGTGGACGATTTCCTGACCTTCAACCTCAACGTGTCCTACTCCTTCGAGGATGGCGCGCTGGATGGCACGCGGATCCGGCTCGGGGTGAACAACCTGTTCGACAAGGATCCCCCGCTGGCGGACGAGGAGCTGGGCTACTTCAGCGCGCTGCATTCGCCCCGCGGGCGGGTGTTCCGGGTCGAATTGCGCAAGACCTTCTGATAGGCCCTGCGCCCATGGGCATCGCAGCGCGATACGTATGGGCCGGCCTCTCCCTGCTGGCGGCGGCATGTGCGGGGGCGCCGCCGCCGCCAGCGGGGATTGCGTCTTCGGGGCGCGCGGCGGGGCCTGCCTGCCATAGCGCCTCGGCCAGCCTTGCCTTCGATTTCGACGGGGCGGCGCCCTATGCCTGCGCCGTGAAGGGCGAGCGGTCCTTCGAACTGCTGGTGACGCCCGAACATGCGCCGCCGATCAATCCCAGCCCGTGGTACGCCTTCCGCTATGAGGCGAAGGGCGATGCGCCGGTCAGCGTCACGCTGCGCTATCTCGAAAGCGGGCACCGCTATGCCCCCAAGCTCTCGGCAGGCGGCGGCGCGTGGCGCGACATCCCGGCCGAGGTCAGCGCCGACGGCTCGAGCGCCCGGCTCGACCTGCCCACGGGGGGTGGCATCGTGGCCGCGCAGGAACTCGTCGTCCCCGCCGACACGTCGGCCGCGCTTGCCCGCTGGAGCAAGGCGAGCGGCGCGCCGGTGTTCACGATCGGCGCCTCGCATGACGGGCGCCTTATCGAAGCCATCCGCCTGGGCCGCGCCGATGCGCCCAAACTCGTCATCCTGCTCGGCCGCCAGCACCCGCCCGAGGTGACCGGCGCCATCGCGATGGAGGCCTTTGTCGATGCGCTGGCCGGGCGCGCGGCGTCGCTTGGCGAAGTGCAGGTGCTCGTCGTGCCAATGCTCAACCCCGATGGCGTCGCGCGCGGCCACTGGCGCGCCAATCGCGGTGCGGTCGATCTCAACCGCGACTGGGGCGAATTCACCCAGCCCGAGACGCGCGGCGTGAGGGCCTGGCTCGATGCCCTGCCCGCCGGGGTGCGCCCGGTGCTGATGGTCGATTTCCACTCGACCGCGCGCAACCTGTTCTACGTGCAGGGGAACGAGGCGAGCGCAGGCCAGGCGGCATTCCTTGCGGCATGGCTCGGCGGGCAGGAGCAGGCCTACCCCGGCCACCCCTTCACGCTCGAGCCGCGCAACGCCAATCCGGGGAGCGGGACCGCGAAGAACTGGTTCCACCAGACCTATGCGATCCCCGCCTATACCTACGAAGTCGCCGACACCGCAGACCGCGCGGCGACCCGCGCCGCCGCGCGCGCGCTGGCGGCGCGCATGCTGGAAGCGCTGGCGGCACAAGGAGGGATGACGGAACCATGAACCGCACCGCCCGCATCGCGCTCATCCTCCTCGGCTTTGCCGCTATCGGATTGGCCGCCTTCAAGATCTTCGAGCGGCCCATCGCGCTCTATCTTGTCCAGCGGGTGATCGACAGGAATGTCGGCACCGATCCCAGCGAGGATCTGCCCGACGGCCTCCATGCCTATGTCTGCGGCACGGGCTCGCCGATTGCCGATCCGACCAGCGCGGGCGCCTGCATCGCAGTGATCGCAGGCGAGACGAAGCTGATCTTCGACGTCGGTTCGGGCAGCATGCGGGTGCTGGGGCGGATGGGCTTTCCGGTCGGCAAGACCGAGCGCTTGTTCCTCACCCACCTCCATTCCGACCACTTCGACGGCCTCGGCGAGCTGATGGTGCAGAGCTGGGTGCAGGGCGCGCGGCACGCGCCGCTGCCGGTCTCGGGCCCGCCGGGCACGATCGCGGTCGCGGAGGGCTTCAACCGCGCCTACGCCATCGACGCCGCCTACCGCACCGCGCATCACGGCCCGCAGATCGCCGATCCGGCAGGCGCGGGGCTGGCGGCGGAGGAGATCGTCATACCCCCCGGCGCCGACAGCATGGTGGTGCTGAAGCAGGGCGACCTCACCGTCACCGCGATCCGCGTCAGCCACGATCCGGTCAAGGACGCCTATGGCTACCGGGTGGACTACAAGGGCAGGTCGATCGCGATCAGCGGCGACACCGCCTACGACCCGCGCTTCGCCCGCGCGGCCAAGGGCGTCGACGTCCTGTTCCACGAGGCGCTCGACCGCAATCTCGTCGGCAGGATGGGGGCCGCCGCGCAGCGCAACGGCTCGGCCGCGATCGCCAAGGTGATGGCCGACATTCCGGGCTATCACGCCAGCCCCGTCGAGGCGGCGAAGATCGCCCAAATTGCGGGCGCGCGGATGCTGGTTTTCTACCATACCATCCCGCCGATGCCCTTCGCGATGGTCGAGCGGTTGTTCCTCGAAGGAACCGGTGAGGCCTATGACGGCCCCATCCGCATCAGCCGCGATGGCGACCGCATCAGCCTGCCGACGGGCGGGACGGCGACCGAATACGAGAACGTGCTGTTCTAGCCGAGCCGCAGGAAAAATTCCTCGCGCTCGCGGCGCAGCTCGGCAGGGGTCAGGGCGGCGAGCGCATCGAGCTCGGCGCGCAGGGCGAGGGAAAGGCGCTTCACCGTTTCGGCATGGTCGCGGTGCGCGCCGCCGCGCGGTTCGTAGACGATGCGGTGGATCACGCCGAGCTTGAGCAGGTCGCCCGCCGTCACCCGCATCGCCTCGGCCGCGGCCGGGCCTTGCGCGGCGCTGCGCCACAGGATCGAGGCGCAGCCCTCGGGCGAGATCACCGAATAGACCGCGTGCTCGAACATCAGCACGCGGTTGGCCGCGGCGAGCGCCACCGCCCCGCCCGATCCGCCCTCGCCGATGATCACCGCGACCAGCGGCACGCCCATCGCGAGGCACGCCTCGGTCGAGCGGGCGATGGCCTCGGCCTGCCCCCGCGCCTCGGCATCGACCCCGGGGAAGGCGCCGGGGGTGTCGACCAGCGTCACCACAGGGAGGCCGAAGCGGTCAGCCAGCTCCATCAGCCGGATCGCCTTGCGATAACCCTCGGGCCGGGCCATGCCGAAATTGTGGCGGAGGCGCCCCGGTGTGTCCTCGCCCTTCACATGGCCGATCACCATCACCTTGCGCCCTTCAAAGCGCGCAAAGCCGCCGACGATCGCCTGATCGTCGCCGAAGGTGCGGTCGCCCGCGATGGGGAGGAACTCGCTGAACAGCCCCGCCACCAGCTTCTCGAACCGGGGCCGCTGCGGATGGCGGGCGACCAGCGTGCGCTCCCACGGGGAGAGGCGCGCATAGGTGTCGGCGAGCAGCTTGTCCGCCCGCTCGCGCAGCATCCGCGCCTCCTCGGTTCCCTCGGCATGGGCGGAGAGTTCCGCCACATGCCTGTCGAGCGCCTCGATCGGCTTTTCGAAGGGCAGGTACTGAATCACCCCCCGCTCCGCCTCACACCGTCATCGACATGCCGCGATAGATCCGCGCGCGATAGCGCGAGTCCTCGGCATCGGGCAGCGGCGCGCCGACCAGCAGCACCGCGCGGGCGAAACGGCGCACCTCTTCCAAGTGCTCGTCGAGATCGCGCGGCTCTTCCGATTGCACCCGGCGGGTGAGGTTGATCTGGTTGACCGGCACATCGTGGACCAGCCGCTCGTTCTCCACGGCGAGCGTCGCGGTGAAGGCATGGAGCGTGGTCTTGATGAAGTTGGCGAGCGCAAAGGCCGGGGACTTGTCGCCCATCGCCACGTCCGGGCTCGTCAGGACCAGCTGGCAATCGTCATAGAGCGAGGCGCGGCGGCTGACGCGGAAGTGGTGGGTGAGGTTGTCGGCCACCACGGTGCGGAACTCCTCGGGGCTGAGCGGATCGTCGGTCGCGAACAGCTTGCCCGGCAGCGCCGACATCGGGGTCGAGAGGATCGTGGTCGGCCGCCCCCACGCGAGCAGCGCCTCGTCCATCGCGGCTTCGATGTCGGCGGTCTTGACCAGCGAAGTCAGCGCCTCGGCCGTCTCCGGCTCCAGCTGCGCCTTGATCGCTTCGAAGGCCTCCGCCGTGCGGGTGATGACCACGACGTTGGCGACGTGGCAATCCTCGATGAAGGCGCGCGCGGTCTCGGCGAGGTAATCGGCGAGGTGCTCGCCGATGATCCACACCGTGCGCCCACGCATCTGGTCGAGGCGTTCCTGCTTGGGCGAACCGAACAGCTCGCGCTCGGTGGTCGAGCGTTCGACGCTGAGGCCGCCCGAGGGCATGAAGGTCTCGCCGCTGACTGCGCGGTCGGCGAGGAAGAACACCGTCGCCTGCGCCACGTCATGCTCGGTCGGCATCTTGCCGAGATAGAGTTTCGAAAGGACCCCGGTGCCGACCTTGTTCGCTTCCACCGCGATCTTGTCGGCGGGGAGGAAGGGCGCATCCTCGGGAGGAACGCGCAGCAGCCAGTCGCCATCCTCGGCAGGCGGGCGCTCCGACCATTCGGGCGCGTCGAGGAACAGCCCCGCCTGCCGCAGCCGCCCGATCAGCGCGGCCGCGATCTGCGGCGTGAGGAGATACTGGTCCCAGGTGCAGGTCCCGTCCCCCTCGCGCGCGCAGGCCAGCGCCAGCTCGCGCAGCTCGCGCGGGTTGTTGGTGTCGTGGCTCATCTTGACGGTGTCGTTGCGCGCGAGCCGCGCCAGCACCGCCTCGACCCGCACCCCGCGCCGGATCGCCTTGATCGCGGCGGCGTGGACGGCGTTGAGGCGCTTGTTTGCGAGGATCAGCTTGCCCCGCCGCTCGAACAGGCCGGGCTTGCCGCCGGTGCCCGAGAGGCGGTCGCCGTCGACCGGGCCCGGGGCGATGGCGTTGAACTGCACCTCGGGCCCGAGATAGCGCGCCATCGATTCCACCATCGCGCGCTGCCCGGCCTTGGACACGGCGTAGTCGGCGCGGTTGGGGTAAGCGACCGCGAGATATTTCTCGCCGCCGAAATAGGACGAGACATTGAGGATGTAGCCCGATCCTTGCGCCTTCATCAGCGGCGCGACGTGGTGCATCAGAAAGTAGTTCGACACGAGGTTCGCATCGAGCGTGTAGTTCCAGGCATCGACCGTCATGTCGACGACCATGTCCTCCGCGCCCGCGACCCCGGCGTTGTTGATGAGGTAGTCGATCCGCCCGAAGGCCTTCAGCGTCGCATCGACCGCGCCCTTGAGGCTCTCGAAATTGCTGACATCGACATTGGCAAGCGTCTGCACCCGCCGCTCGACCCCGGCAAAGCCGATGTCCTCCAGCTCTGAGACGATCTTGGCCCGCGCAACCGCCAGTTCGCTCTCGCGCCGGGCGACCATCATCACCTTGCCGCCCGCGAGCGCCAGCAGGCGCGCGACCTGCCCGCCGATCCCGGCCGAGCCGCCGGTAATCAGCGCGACCTTGCCGAGATGCAGCCCGGTGATGTTCTCGGAGAAGCCCGGCATGGCCTTGCGCGCGCCCGTAGCCTCGCCGATGTTCGCGGGGACGTAGAGCGTGATCTCGCCGAGCTTGCTTTCCTTCAGAAGGATGCGCGCGGCGTGGCCCGCGGTGAAGCGGATGTTCTCGGCTTCGGTGTTAGTGAAGCGGACGATCTGGTTGCCCCACTCGGCCTGGCGGCGGCGGCCATGGGCGGTGTCGATCTCGGATTCGTCGCGCCAGATGCGGATCAGCTGTTCGGTCGCGGCGCGCAGGATGTGGCCGTAGATGTCGCCCTTGCCGTCGCTCTTGTGGCTGACGAAGACGAAGCGCGGCGGCTGCAGCAGGTTGTCGTGGCGTTTCCAGTAGCGGCTCATCGTGCGCGCGAGCGCCATGTTGCCCGCGAGTTCGCCATCCATCAGCGCCTCGACCACGCCATCTTCGGCGGCAGTGATCGCGCCCGAAAGCTCGCCAGCGCCCAGAGCAGGGAGGAACAGCGCGCCGCTGATGGGTGTGCCCTTGGCGGTGTAGTCCTCCAGCGCGGTTTCCATCCCCGCGGGATCCTTGCGGCTGAAGCGGATGATGCTGAGCTTGTCCCCCAGCCCCAGCGCCGCACAGCGCTTTTCGGCGATGGCAACGTCGGCTGCGCGCGGCAGGCCGAGCACGACCTCGGCCCCGCAGGCGAGCTGCACCTGCGCGATTTCGAGCGCCTCTTCCCAGTCGTCCCCCGCCGCGATCAGCACGGCAAGGCCGGTGCCGTCCATCGAGCGCATGGTCGGGCGAGAGAGGTATGTCGAGCGCTGCTCCTTTCGGACGCTCATCCCGTGGGTGACCTCGAAATCGTGGCCGTTATAGGCCGCGCTCTCGTCCGAACCGAGGAACACACAGGTGGTGGCGATATCGGTCGGGGTGGGGAAGGTCTTGGCCTTTGCGTTCCCGCCTGTTGCGCGCTCCAGGCTCATCATGTCGAAGAACTGCGTCGCAGTGGTGCCGCCCTCGTCCCCGCGCGCCTTGTCCATCGCGGCGAAGACATTGCGGATGCGCTCGCTCTCGATCGGGCCGGGGTAGACGAGGTTGACGCGGATGCCCTTGGGGCCGAGCTCAAGGCTGAGTTCACGGCTCCACGCATTCATCGCCGCCTTGGGGACGACGTAAGCCGCGCGCGCGTAATAGGGCGTGCGGCTGAAGATCGTCGAGACGTTGATGATCGAGCCGCCCTCGGGGATGTGCTCGGCCGCTACGCGAGCGACATTCCACGCGACACCGAAAATGTTGCGCAGCGCGTCGGCCACGGTTTCACTGTCGGTCGAGCCGGTCTTCTGGAGCGCGGCGAGTTCTTCCCCCGACAAGGGCAGGTTTTCGATCGGCTGCTTGGGTCCGGCGCTGCCAGCGTTGTTCACCAGAATGTCGATGCGTCCGAACTGCTTCACCACCTCGGCGATGGCGGCGCGGACCGAGGCGATATCACCACCATCAAGCGCTACCGTGGCGAGCCGCGCCGGGTCCGCCCCAGTCGCCTTCAGGAGCGCTTCGGCCGCAGCCTTGGTGCGGTCGGGGGTGCGGCCCGTCATCACCACGGTTGCGCCTTCGGCAAGGTAGTGCGTGACGATATGCCCGCCGAGATTGCCGGCGGCACCAGTGACGACCGCGATCTTGCCCGCGAGGCGGCCCGGGATATCGCCTTGCAGAGCAGGCGCAGCGGCAACGGCTTTCAACTTGGCCATGACTCTCTCCTCACAGAATTACAGCGAAGCCGCGCTTCGCTTTTCAATTCGTTCAAACCCTGGGGAGGAGAGCTTCGAACGTTTCAAAACCCGCAATGCGCGGGCTAGGCTTCCGGTTCCCCGGAAGTTGCAGATGTGGCACTCTGCGCAGCCCACGCCTCGAGCAGCGCGTCGCGGCTCCTGAGGCCTAATTCGGGGAGCGCATGGTTGACCACATAGGTGGAGCCTGTGTGCCGGTTGTCCCACATCGCCTGATGCGCTTCCGGCAGCCCGTCCCACGGCACCACCTCGGGCTCGGTCACTTCGAGCAGCCCCGCCGCGATCATGTCGTTCATCCGCGCGACCTCGTAGGCGTTGCACAGGTGCGTGCCGAAGATCTGCGCGGTGGGCATGTAGATGCGCCGCTGGCGGGTCCAGACCTGCGGCGCGTAGAAGGTGAAGCGGCAGCCGGTCAGGTCTTCGGCGAAGATCACCCGCCCGGTGAAGGGCTTCACCAGCGAGGTCGAGATGCCGAGCGTGTCCTGCCCCGCCCGCTCGAACACCAGATCGGGGCTGCCGCGCGGGTTGTCGGGCGAGCGCAGGATCTTGCCCACGGCCGAGCCGAAGGGCTTCATCACCCGGTCCTGATAATCGCGCACCGCCGCCTTGAAGACCTCGATATCGACCTTGGCATCGGGCAGGCGCGGCATGGTGTCGGGCCAGTGGAAATTGGCGCCCTCGCGGCGGCGGATGCTCTCGAGGGAGACGATGCCCTCGATCGCATCCTCCAGCCCCAGCGATTGCAGGAATTCGCGCTGCCCGTCGGTGGTGGTGGCGATCACCGAGCGGGCGTTGAAGCGCCGCGCGGCTTCGATCATTTCAAGGCCGGTTTCGTCGAGCAATTCAGAGGAGCCCGGCCCGTAGAAGATCAGCACCGCCTCGCCCCCGCGCAGCGCCGCGCGGCGGAGCATCTCTTCGGGGCTGGCCGTTCCGGGCTTGCCCATGAAGCTGAAGTGGTAGCCGGACGAGGCGCCGTAGAAGGCGAGCGTGCCCCCTTCGGCGAGCAGCTGGAAGGAGCGCGGGAAGGCCGTCTCGCCCGCGTGGCTGACGACATAGTCGGCGAGCTTGCCGCCGTTCAATGCCTTGTATTCCTCGACCAGCGGTGCGCCAGCTGCCTCCCACTGGATCGCCTCGGCCTTGTCCTCGGGCACCACGGTGAAAAGGCTGGCGAGCGCGGGGTCCTTGCGGTTGATCGCCCCGACCGCGCCCTGCACCTGCGTGATGAACGCCGCGCGTTCCTCGGAAGACACCAGCCCCGTCACCTGCAACCCCGTGCGCACCGAAGACCGGAGCGCATCGAGCCCCGTCCCCGTTGCCGCGCCCTCGACGAACAAGGTCCGCCCCGGCGCGATCTGCAAGGTGGTGAACAGGCAGCGCGCAATGGTGCCGAGGTTGAGCACATAGCTCCCCGCCTGCTCCAGCGTCAGGTCGGGCGGCACCTTGTGCATCTGCGGGGCCTGGACGGTCAGGAACTGCGCGTGGCTGCCCGTCTCGGTCTCGTAGCCTTGGATCGAGAAATCCGCATACATCGGATCATTGCCGACCAGCGGCGAGAGCAGGTCGTTCGTCCCCGAATAGACCGTCACCAGATCGCCGACCTTGATCCGCCCCTGCGCGCGCGTCTCGGACCCCAAGGCCGCGACCAGCGCGATGCCGCCGGAGCCCGTGATCTGCACGTCCTCCTCGTGCGCATCGAAGGGCGAAACCGGAATGCCGGTCAGCGCCCAGATATCGTTGAAGTTGACCTCGCTCGTCAGCATGTAGAGCAGCGCCTCGTTGGGCGCGGGCTCGGGCGTCTTGACGATCAGCTCCTTTTCGTGGCTCGCGGGCGGGCCGAAGCGGGGCTGGCCGGTGTCGGGATCGCGGGCGATGCCGAAGGCGTATTGGTGACGCGGGATCGGGGTCACGCCGGGATAGAACGGTGCGCCTACCGGGAGCAGATCGCCTGCCGCCTCGAGCGCCTTTGCGCGCATCTCGTGCTCGGAATCGATCCACACCCCGTCGCGCCGCACCGGGAGCGGGGGCGCGACCTTGTCCATGAACTGGCGGATGCCGGTCTTGCCGCCCTCGGGGTCGACGATGGCTTCCGAGAACAGCCGCGCCTCGCGCTGCGTGCCTTGCGTGATACCGTGTTCGAGGCCGGTGCGCACCGCGTCCAGCGCCCGCGCGCCCGCGACGTCGCGGCCCGCCCATTCGAGCTGCCGGAGGATGCGCTGGAGGAAATCGTCCTCCAGCACCGCGTCCAGCGATATGTCGGACGCCGCTTCCCAGCGCACCGTCGCCGCCTGCCGCTCCGCGAAGGCGAAGCCGAGCGCGCTGCCGGGGCCATTCTTCACGAAGTCGCGCACCGCCGCGTGGGCCGCCGAAAGCGCATCCTCGGCGCCGTCCACCAGCTGGTCGACCACGCCGATATCGGCGGCCTGCTCCGCCGTGATGCTCCGCCCGCCGAGGATCAGGTCGAGCGCATCGCGCAGGCCCTCGCTCCCGCGCCGGTCGGCGAGCAGGCGCGGCAATCTTTGCGTGCCGCCATAGCCGGGGAGCAGCCTCAGCCGGATCTCGGGCTGGCCGAAGCGCGCGACGGGCTCGGCGATGCGGTAGTGGCAGGCGAGCGCGAACTCCATGCCGCCGCCCAGCGCCACGCCCTGCACCGCCGCGACGCAGGGCTTGTTCATGCTCTCGATGGTGCGGAAGGCGAGGTGCGCGTTGTTGGGGAGGACCATGGCCTCCTCGACCGTGTGGATCTCCTCCAGCATCTGGCGGATGTCGGCCCCCGCGACGAAGGAGCTGGTCCCCTCGCCGGTGAACACGACCGCCACCACGGAATCGTCGCGCGCGAGGGTGGAGGTGACCAGCACCAGCTCGTCGATCGCGCGTTCGTTGAGCGCGTTCACCGGCGGATTTGTGACGGTGACGGTCGCGACCTGCTTGCCCGGCGCGACCGTGTTGTATTGCACGAGGAAATAGCGGTGCCGGTCGAACAGCGCCTGTTCGTCGCTCATGCGCTGCTTGCGCTGCCAATCCGCGATCACCCGCCGCAGCTCGTCGAGCGCCTCGGGGTTGCGCAGGGTCGTGACGTCGCCGACATCCTCGCCCACCACCAGCGCGCGGACCATGCGGCGCATGTATTTGCCGCTTCGGGTCTCGGGGAACTGCGAGACCTCGATAAAGTCGGCCGGCACCGCGACCGCGCCCTTTTCGGTGCGCACAAGATCGAACAGCCGGCGCTTGTCCTCATGGGTGAGCTTGCGACCAGCGACCGGCACCACGAAGGCGAGCGGGGTCAGGCCCTTCTCTCGGTGCGGGGCGCCGACCACCAGCACATTGCCGACCGGCGAATCCGGCGCGAGCGCCTTGTCGCGCAGCACCGCGCCCTCGATTTCCTCGGTCCCCATGCGGTGGCCCGAGACGTTGATGACGTCGTCGGAGCGCCCATGCAGCGAGAAGGAACCGTCGGCGTGCTGGATCGCGAAGTCGCCCTGGGTATAGGCCCATGCGCCCTTCCAGCGCTTCCAGTAGCCCTCCTCCCAGCGCGTGGCATCACCGCGCCAGGCGGGATTGACGCTGCCGTCTTCGACCTTGAAGCCCGCGATGTCGCCCCAGATCGTGCGTGCGAGGTAGGGATAGGGCGCGGCGATGACGATCTCGCCCTTCTCGCCCACATCGGCCTTGCGCCACGGCACGCCGCCTTCGTCGGCGCGGGCGAAGGGGGCGGGCGCGCCTGTGCCCTCGTCATCCTCGACCCAGACATCGCCCACGATCCACGGCAGCGGATAGGCGTGAGCATCGGGGCGCAGCGGGAAATCGTCATTCGCGAACATGTGCGTCCACGCAATCCCGCCGTGCTCGGTGGCCCAGTAGCTATTGATATAGCGGGGTGTGACGTGCTCCATCCCGAAAGCCTGCACGGAAGGCGAGACAGGCTCGGCGCAGAAGGTCGCAACGCGCAAGCCGCTCATGTCGTAGCGTTCCACCTCAGCGAGGTTCGTCGGGTCCGACATGATCGACTTGAGGAACGTCACCCCCGCCTTGAAGATGCGCACCTTGTGCCGCTCGATCATCGAGGCGAAGCGGCCCGCGTGGGGGAACACCGGCGAGCCTTCGCTCACGAGGCTGGTCACCCGCGTCATCAGCGGCGCGCAGATCAGGTAGCTCTGCCCGGTGATCCAGCCCGGATCGGCGACCACGAACAGCGTGTCCCCGGGGCGCGCATCGAAGCTCGCCGCCATGGTCTCGGCCACGCCTGCGGCATAGCCGTGGCTGTGCACGATCCCCTTGGGCTTGCCGGTCGAACCCGACGTGTAAATGAAGAACATCGGATAGTCGGCATCAACCGGCAGCGGCTTGGACGAGGCCCAGATCGCGCGGACGAAATCGGCATCGGTCAGCGCCAGCAGGTCGGCTTCGGCCTGCACCGCAAAGCCCGCCGAGCGTGCCTTTTCCAGCACCGTCACCAGCGCCGCGTCGGTCAGCTCGTGGCTCCAGCGGTCGCGCTCCTCGCGCCAGATGATATCGGGCTGGTGGGTGTGGCGGCACACGATCACCGCCTCCACGCGCGGCGGCAGGGTGACGAGGCTCGAGGCGATCGCGATCCGCACTCGCGCGGCATCGGCGGAGGTAATCCGGCCCTCGGCCCCGAGCGCGATCAGCGCCTTGCCCACGCCGCGCATCACGTCCGAACGGTCGACCGTGATCTCGCCCGCCAGCGCCTCGCGCACGGTCTCGAGGATCGTCTCGTGCCCGCCCTCGGGCAATCCCAGATCGAGCCCGCCGAGGATAGCGAGCGCGGTCGTCACCGGCACGAAATTGTCGAGCGCCGGGTCGGTATAAGCGTTCTTGAAGGCCGCGACCTGCGCGTTGCGGTAACTGCCGTCGGAGGTGACGATCACCCGCGCGCCGGTATCGGCGATGCGGTCGGAGAGGGTCTTGTCGGAGAAGCCGCCGAACACCGCCGTATAGACCACGCCCATCCGCTTGGCGGCCTCGGTCCAGTAGATCTGCGGCACGATGCTCGGCATGTTCAAGGCCATGCGGTCGCCCGGTTTCAGCCCGAGCGCTTCCAGCGCCACCGCACACTTGGCCACCTCGAGCAGCAACTTCTTGCGGGTGACCGTGAAGCAGTCGATCGGCGCGCCCTTGCCGCCGAGCGCCGACATGTCCCAGCGGTCGCCCTCGAAGATCAGCGCGACCTCATCGCCGTGGCCGGCGAGGACGTGGCGGTCGAGCTCGGAGAAGGCGGCATTGGTGCGCCCGCCCACGAACCAGCGCCAGTGCGGCGGGTTGGAGCCGTCGAAGCCGGTGTGCCAAGGGGTGAAGCCGGAAGGCAGGTCAGGCGAAACAGGCGCGCCGCTTGCTGCATCCCAGCCGTGCCAGCCGCCATCCTCGCCGCGCGCGAGCCACGCGCCCGACTGGCCGGCCTCGGCCACGAACCAGTGCATGTTGCGCCCGGCGATCTCGCCGTGGAACGCGCCCGGATCGGCGAGCGCGGCGGCGCGCATCGCCTCCCAGTCGGCGCGGGTGCGAACGGGATTGGTCAGCGCCTCGGGCGGGCTTGCCAGCAAAGTGTCGACAGAAATGACGCCATCCCCCGTTATCGCAAAAGCCGGCGATTTTGGCCGGCCGCAAAACTCGCTGGGGCGTGATCCCGAACGCCGGCGGTAATGCAGCAAAATTACACATTGCAGCTTCCCCGGGAAACAAAATGCCGGGTGTGAGCCACGAGCCGATAACGCCCTTGCCGGCAAAGGGTTCCGCTCCCTTCGACGCCCCAGCGTCTCCGCCTGCCGCGCGCCCGGGTGCGGGAAGCCCGCGTAACGCTTTTTCAATCACGTCTGGTCTATGCGGCGTAACGGTCGCCTAACCATGACAGACGACCCAGCAAGGACGAGGTTATGCCGCTAGGCTTTCGCAAGACCCTGCGCGAATCCAGGAACGCCGTGCCCGACAAGAGACCGGCGCAGGGCAGCCGCACGCCCGATCGCGCCGTGGTGCTTGGCGAAGTCGAGGAACTCGGCATCGGCATGTTCTGGGCGACCGACGCCGAAGGCAACCTCAGCTTCCTCTCGAGCCGCGCGTTGGCCGACCTGGGTGCCGGCGCCGAGGACCTGATCGGCAAGCCCCTTGTCCGCGTCTTCAACGATATCGACGAGGAGGCCGGTGGCGCCACCCAGCGCAGCCTGTCGTTCAAACTCAAGGCCCGCTCCAAGCTCGACGAACAGATCGTGGCGGTCTGCGATGCGCGTGGCAGCACCCGGTGGTGGCGCCTGAATGGCCGGCCACTGCTCGACGCCGAAGGCGGTTTCAAGGGCTATCGCGGCAGCGCGGTCGATATCTCGGCGCAATATGCCTACGAGACGCAGGTGGCGCGGCAATCGCAGGTCGACGAGCTGACCGGGCTCGCCAACCGCCGCAAGCTGGGCGAGCGCCTTTCGGCAATGCTCGCCGCCTTCCGCGTCAGCCGCCGCAGCTGCGCGCTGATGATGCTCGATCTCGACCGCTTCAAGCAGGTCAACGACACGATGGGCCACCCGGCAGGCGACGAGCTGCTCAAGCAGGTCGCCCAGCGCCTGCTATCGATCGTCAAGGATGCGGGCGAGGTCGGCCGGCTCGGCGGCGACGAATTCCAGGTGCTGCTGCCCGACCTCGATGATCGCGGCGCGCTCGGCGAGCTGGCCAACCGCATCGTCCAATCCGTCTCCCAGCCCTATCAGATCAACGGGCGGCGCGCGATCATCGGCACCTCGGTGGGCATCGCCATCGCGCCCTATGACGGGCTCGAGGCCGACGAGCTGACCCGCGCCGCCGACATGGCGCTCTATTCCGCCAAGGAGACCCGCGGCGGCACCTTCTGCTTCTTCACCAGCGAGCTGCGCGACGCGGCGTCCAAGACCGCGATGCTCGGCGACCGGCTGCGCGATGCCGTCGACAAGGGCGAGCTCAAGCTCGCCTACCAGCCGCTGGTCGATCCGGTCACCAACGAGGTCAAGTGCTTCGAGGCGCTGCTGCGCTGGCACGACGAGGAAGAGGGCGACATCAGCCCCGCGCAGTTCATCCCGGTGGCCGAGAACGACGATCTCATCATCCGCATCGGCGAGGCCGCCCTGAAGCAGGCCTGCATCGACGCGCTGGCCTGGCCCGAAACGATCCGCGTCGCGGTCAATGTCTCGGCCAAGCAGTTCGTCCGCCCCGGCTACCGCAAGGCGGTGGCGGCCGCGCTTCAGGCTTCGGGCCTGCCGCCGCAGCGGCTCGAGCTCGAGATCACCGAGAGCGTGTTCGTGGGCGATCTCGAGACCGTCGACGCGATCTTCCGCGATCTGAAGAAGCTCGGGGTGCGCCTGGCGCTCGACGATTTCGGCACCGGCTATTCCTCGCTGGGTTACCTCAAGCACGGCCACTTCAACAAGATCAAGATCGACCAGAGCTTCGTGCGCGGCTGCACCGAGAACGGAGACATCAACCCCGCGATCATCGCCGCGATCGTCGCGCTGGCCAAGGCGCTGGGGATGGAGACCGTCGCCGAGGGCGTCGAGGCGATGGACGAGCTCGCGCTGGTCAAGGAGCGCGGCGCCGACCTCGTGCAGGGCTACATCTTCTCCAAGCCTATCACCCAGGAGCAGGTGCTCGCCCAGTTCGCCGAGGGCGCGGGCATGTTCCGCCCCAGCGGCCCGCCGCGCCACCGGGCCGAGCGGATCACCATCTTCCGCAAGGTCGGCCTGATCCACGAGGACCACTACTACGACGTGATCCTCAGGAACCTCTCCAAGACCGGCGCGCGCATCACCGGCCTTGCCGGGGTGCCGGTGGGGACCGACGTCGTGCTCGATCTCGGCCACGGCCAGCTGGTGGTCAGCAAGGTCGTCAACGCCACCGAGAACAGTCAGGGTCTCAAGTTCGAGACCCCGCTGATCAGCGACGGCAGCGGCGGCTTCATGACCCGCCACCGCATCTCGCCCTACTCGCTCGCGGAAGCCGGCATCCCGCTGGCTGCGCTCGGCGCGGGGGCCTTCCCGCTCGCCAAGTGGCGCGATGCGAACAAGTCCGTGCCCAAGTTCGTCCAGCTCGAACTGAGCGCGCCGGGCGCCTGAGGCCCTGCCCTACCCGCGGCCGCGGTAGGACGGCACGCCCTGGTCGGGCAGCCAGAGGTCCGCGGGCGGCGCACCGGACTGCCAGAACACGTCGATCGGGATCCCCCCGCGCGGATACCAGTAGCCGCCGATGCGGAGCCATTGCGGGCGCATCTCCTCGAACAGGCGCACCCCGATGCCGACGGTGACATCCTCGTGGAAGCCGTTGTGGTTGCGGAACGACCCGAGGAACAGCTTCAGACTCTTGCTCTCGACGATCGTCTCGCCCGGCACGTAGTCGATCACCAGATGCGCGAAGTCGGGCTGGTTCGTCACCGGGCACAGCGAAGTGAACTCCGGCGAGACGAAGCGCACCAGATAGGTGAGCCCGGCGCGCGGGTTGGGCACGTAGTCGAGCACCGCCTCCTCAGGCGAGGCGGGCAGCGGCGTGTCGCGGCCGAGGAACTGCGGGGTCGGCTTCGGGGCAGAGGGGGGTGTGCTTTCCATGCCGCGCTGTTGCCCCGATCCGTCCCGCGGCGCAAGGCTGGAACTGGACGCGGGGCCGGGCGCGTGACTAAGGAGTGACAGCGCGGGTTCACGCAGGCTCCCGCATGATGCCAACCTCACCGTCAACCTCTCCGAACGCGGCGCCGTGCCGCACCCGACGAACCGTTCCGCCGAAGTCCGACGCGCCATGAAC